>JAADII010000024.1 GCA_013151415.1 Chloroflexota bacterium | reverse complement strand
CCGACGCGCTGAATGACCTGCCCCCCGACAAACCCATCGTGGTTTATTGCTACACCGGCCAAACCGCAGGCCATGTGACCGCGGCCCTGAATATGCTGGGCTACGACGCCAGCGATCTGCTGTTCGGCATGAGCGGTTGGTCGGACGATCCCAACGTGTTCGTCAAGCGCTTCGATCCCGACAAGCACGCCCACGATTACATGGTCGAAACCGGAAGCTAACGCCCGGCCGCGCCTTTCCGCCCCGTCTCGCGGCCCCACCGGCCGCGGGACGGGTGCACGGGCCGACTCAAGAACCGATCGCGGTTCATGCAACGATGATGAGGGAGCCTCATGTCGATAAGAAGGAACTATCGCAACAAGGCGTTTCGCAGATGGCTGTGGGCCGTCATCCTCATGGCTTCGCTCACGCTCTTGTGGATTGTTTTGAGTCCGTTTTGCTTTTTCGAACATATCACCCTGATCCCGGTGGAGGGCGCGGAGTGGGAAGTGATCACCACCGATGATTTCACCGTGACCATTGCATCACAACAGATAACCGGAGACCCCTCGCCGACCGTTCAAACATCGCAGCACGAGCTGCGCTCCCCACCGGCGCATGTCGTCGATGTCCCTCCTTCGGATAACTGCATCGCCTGCCACACCGACAAGGAGCAACTTCAGGCCGTGGCCGAGGAGCCGGAGGAGGTGAAATCGGAAGAAGCCTCCGGCGAGGGCTGAGCGGGTGAGTTGCCTCCGTTGGAGGTATGGGAGAAAGTTCTGGTCGATGGCGAGAAGTTCCTGGAAGAGGATGTCCACGGCCAGGTGGGATGCATCGAGTGTCATGGCGGAACGCCCAACACCGATGTCAAGGAGGAGGCGCATGAGGGCGTGGTCGCCAAAGCCAGCGCCAACCCCATGCAATCCTGCGGCCAATGTCACAAAGAATATGCAGAGCGCGCCCAGACCAGCGCGCATCGTCTGCAAACCGGCTATCTCGATGTGCTCAGCCATCGCGGCGCGGACTTCACCGATCCCACCACCGTCGCGGCCTACAACAACCATTGCACCTCGTGCCATGCGGACTGCGGCGATTGCCACATCAGCCGACCGGCCGCGTTGGGCGGCGGTTTGCTGGCCGGACACAAGGTGAAGAAGACGGCCTCCATCTGGCTGACGTGCGGCGGCTGCCATAGCGCCCGCATCGCCGACGATTATCGCGGCAATCACGAGGGCGTTCCCGGCGACATCCACTGGGAAAAACAGGGCATGGCCTGCGCCAAATGTCACACCGAGAACGATTATCACGCGCCCGGGCACGGCACGCGTTACAACAAAGCCCCCAGTCCCGCTTGCGTCGATTGCCACGAGGATGTGCAGCCCGGCGACGACGTCGAGCAGCACGACGCGCGGCATCTGGAAAAGATGGCGTGCGAAGCCTGCCACGCGGCCGGCGCATACAAAAGTTGCTTCGGTTGTCACACCGGCATCGACAGCCAGGGTCTCAAGTATTTCACCACCGAGCCCTCGCAAATGACATTCAAGATCGGGCGCAACCCGCTGAAAAGTGAGGAGCGGCCCTGGGATTGGGTGCTCTTGCGTCATGCACCGGCCACGTCTGATCTGTTCGGTTTTTACGGCGAAAACCTGTTGCCCGATTTCGACAACGTTCCCACCTGGAAATACACCACGCCGCACAATACGCGCCTGCAAACGCCCCAAAACGCGACTTGCAACAGTTGTCATGGTCAGACCGACCTGTTCCTGACCGAAGCGGATGTGGATCCGGCCGAACGCGCGGCCAACCGGACGGTTATCGTCCCCCTGGATGAGATTCCGCAGACCCTGAAAGACCGGTCCATGCCCGCGGCCAAGGAGGGAGGATCATGAGTCTGCATTGTCGCTTGTGGATCTCAGGGCGGAGACGCGAAGAACGCCGAGGGACGCACAAGACGCCCGCGGGCGAAAGAAGCATGAGCCTGAGATGGCGTTTGTTCATCCTCTCCGTCGTGGTTGTGCTGGTTTTGGTCGTCGTCAGAGGACAGGTCTCCGCGCAGGAGGAGCCGCCCGTCCCCGATGAGCAGTGTCTGGTGTGTCACAGCAAGCCCGACCTCAGCATGGTGCTGCCCTCCAACGAGGTGCTGCCCCTGACGGTGGACGCCAACATCCTGGCGCATTCGGCCCACGGTCTGGAAGCGGAAACGCCCCTGCACTGCGTGGATTGCCACAACAACATGGATGGTTATCCGCACGGCGATTTCCCGGCTGCGAATTATCGCAGCTATCAGGTGCAGATGAGCATGGTGTGCGGCAATTGCCACGAAGACCAGGCCGTGGCCCGGCAAGATAGCATTCACGCCCGCTTGTTGGCCGGAGGCCGCATCGAGGCCGCGACCTGCGTCGATTGCCACGGCGCGCACGAGGTGGTCTGGGCCGATCCCGAAAAGCATGAGGTGGATCGCGTGGCGCAGGTGGAGGCTTGCGGACAATGCCACAGCACCATCGCGGCCGAGTATGAAGAATCGGTGCATGGTCAGCATGTGGCCGCGGGCGGTCAGGATGCGCCCACATGCAGCAATTGCCATCCCGCCCATAAGATCGAAGACCCGCGCTCGGCCGAGTTTCGCCTGAAATCGCCCGAAGTATGCGCTCAGTGCCACGCAGACGAGGCTTTGATGGCCAAATACGAGATCTCGACCGATGTGTTCGACACGTATGTGGCCGATTTCCACGGAACCACCGTGCAGATATTCGAGAGCGTGGAGCCGGGCGTATATACGAACAAGGCTGTGTGCAGCGATTGCCATAGCGCTCATCATATCCTGCCGCCCACCGATGAGAATTCCAGCGTCATGGAAGCGAACCTGCTGGCCACCTGCCAACGTTGTCATCCCGATGCCGGTGAGAATTTTGCGGCCAGTTGGATGGGGCATTATCGGCCCTCGTGGGAGCGTTTCCCCTTGGTCACGGCTGTGGATTGGTTCTACAAGATGCTGATCCCGAGCGTGTTGGGATTTTTCGTGGTCTATATCGGCCTGGACATGGGGCGCACCTGGTATGATCGCAGCAAACAGCGCCGCGAATGCCGCCGGGCCAGGAGAAAACAGGGGAAAGCAGAAAAAGGGTCGAGTGAAGGAGGTGAGTCATGAGCCAGAATCACGACGCCGGTCGCTCGTTTCCTCGTTTCGATATTGTGCAGCGGATCGAGCATCTGGTCATGTTGCTTTCGTTCACGCTGCTGGCCATCACCGGTCTGGTGCAGAAGTATCCCGATGCAGGGGTTTCGCAGGCCATCATCCGCGGGCTGGGCGGCATTGAGATGACGCGCAGCATTCATCACGCCTCGGCCATAGTGCTCATCGCGCTTTCCATCTTCCATTTCATTCATGTGGGTTATCGGCTCTATGTGCAGCGGCGCGAGCCGGGCATGTTGCCCACGTTCAAGGATGTGAAGGACGCGATTCAGGCCATCTCTTATAATCTCGGTCTCAGCAAAGAGCGGCCCAAGATGGGCTATTACAATTTTGGCGAGAAGATCGAGTATTGGGCCGTGGTGTGGGGTGTGGTGATCATGGCCATCACCGGTTATATGTTGTGGAATCCCATCGTGGTCACGCGCTATCTACCGGGCGAGGTGATCCCCGCGGCCAAGATGGCGCATGGGTTCGAGGCCATTCTGGCCGTGCTCTCCATCCTGACCTGGCATGTGTGGCATGTGCATCTCAAGTATTTCAATCGCAGCATTTTCACGGGCCGCATCAGTTATCATGAGATGGAGGAGGAGCACGGCGAGGCGTTGGAGAAGATGTTGAAAGGCGAAGAGCGGCCCCTGCCGTCGCCCTCGGAGCAGTGGAGACGGGCGCGACTCTATATCCCGCTGGCCGGCGCGCTGAGCATCGTTTTTCTGCTGTTGACTTATCGCTTCTTCACTCTGGAGCAGACGGCCATCACTACTCTGCCGCCGCAGCAGGTGGAGGAGGTGTATGCGCCGGCCGAGCCGCCGATGCTGCCCACGGCCACGCCCGCGCCCGCTCTGGCCGAGTTGGAAATCCCCCAGCGCCTGCCTCTGCCCACGCCCGAACCGCCGGCCATCACTTCGCATCCGGTGGATGAGCCGCGGCGAGATTGTCTGGCTTGTCACGGCGTTTATAGCATGATCGCGCCGGCCCCGTTGGAGCATCTCGAACGCATGGACGAAGATTGTCTATCATGTCATACTGTTTCGCAGGAGGTGGCGCGGCAATGAATCATCGACGACTCTTCACCTCCCTGTTGTGTGCGCTGGCCGCATGGTGGCTCGCGCCGGCGGCCGCGTTGGCCGAGCCGCCGGAGCCGCATCGATACATCCAGGAGTACGAAGGTCCGCAAACGTGCGAGTTGTGCCATGTAGGCGTGACCGATGAAGTGATGCACTCGGTGCATTACACCTGGGAAGAAAAGATGATGCATTACAGCCCCATCCCGGCGAGCGTGGCCAGGATCAATTGGCTAGGCGTCCTTAATCCTGAGATGGAGATCGCGGGCGGATGTGGGCGATGTCATATCGGCGGCGGGGTCATGCCCGGAACCGAGGCCGCCAATAGCCCCGAAGCCGCTCAAAAGATCGATTGTCTCATCTGCCATGCGGAAACGTATGACATGAAGGCGCGTTATCCGCAACAGGATGAGAACGGAAACTGGATCATCCCCGGCGATCGCAGTCTGGCCGCGGCCCGCACCGCGGCGCGGCCCAGCGATGAAGCCTGTCTGCGTTGTCATCTCAATGCGGGCGGGGGCAAGCTCTTCAAGCGGGGTGTGGATTTCGCTCCGGTGGCCGATAAGCACGCGTCCGAATCGTATGGCGACATCCACGCGGAGCAGGGCATGGTTTGCGTGGATTGCCATCGCGCGCCCGAGCACAAGTTCTACGGCTTCGCGCCCACGCTGTGGAGCCGCGACCGCGAGGACGAGCGCCTGACGTGCGCGTCTTGTCATGGCGACGCGCCGCATGAGAATGTGTTGCTCAACGAGCATCAACGTCTCGACTGCCGGGTGTGCCACGTGCCTTTCACCGGCGGCCTGGTGAAGCGCGATTGGATGGCCCCGCCGGTTTATGATCCCATCAAGGAGCTTTACGCGCCTGTGGACGAGGTCGCTGCGGTGAATAGTCTCGTCCCCACCTATCTCTGGTTCAACGGCGACCGTCTCAAGCCCGGCCAGCCCTGGCCCGGTGAATATGGCGATCTCGATTCGCGGCTCCAGCCTTTCAAGATGTTCGTGGGCGTGGTTCCCGCCAACCCGGAGACGGGCAAGCCCTGGCCGCTGAAGTTGGGCGTTTTTTATAAGACCGGCGACCAGCTCAAGGCCATGCTCGCGGGCGCGCAGGCTCTGGATATGGAATGGACGGGCGAATGGACGCGCAAGGAGATCCGGGTTCCTTTGCAAATCAGTCATGGCGTGGTGGGAGCGGACAAGGCGCTCGGCTGCCAGGAATGCCATACGCCCAACGGTCGTCTGGATTTTGCGGCCCTGGGCTATGATGAAGCGCGCGTGGCCTTGCTCGAGTCCATCTCTTCGCCCCAGGCCGGGACCCCGCGACCTTTGCAGGTGGATTTCCGCCCCAATGCACAGCCCTTGCCTGAGATCGAGACGCGAGATGATGTGCCGGTGGAAAGCGGTTTGCAACTGCCGTGGCTGAATCGCTGGTCGTGGCCGGCCGCGCTGCTCATCGCGGTGGTTGCGCTCGCACTCATGGCATGGAGCATGTGGCGCTTGCGTCGCCGCGCGATGGCATGAGATGAAGCGTAAGTTCAGTTGGCCCTCAACCCCTCATCCGTTGGATGGGGGGTGTTTTTTAGTCCCTGGCGCGTCAGATTTGTGAAGATATGACGCTAGTTGTACAATATTTTAGCGCCCGAAGTTCGGTCCACTTTCTAGAATCAAGTTGGTTTCATGTTCCATACTGCTCTCTCTTCTCCTACTAAACCCCTGTTTCCCGACTTGGGTGGCCTGGAAAATGTGTTCTCCAAGTTTGCGGATATCCAGGCCGTTTATCTTTTTGGTTCGGTCGCGGAGGGGCGCACGCACTACGAAAGCGATATCGATCTGGCCGTTGTGCCGCGCGAAGATGCAAGACCGTTGAATAAATTGGATATTTTGGCCGAATTGGCCAGGGCCGGGTTTTGTTCTGTCGATTTGGTGATCTTAGACACCAAGGACATCGTGCTAAAACATGAGGCTGTGCGATTGAATCGATTAGTGTATCGCACGGACGACTTCGATGCGACTGCATTCTTTTCTAAAGTGATTCGTGAATATCTCGATTTTCTCCCCTATCTGCAGCTTTTTAATGAAGCGTATAAGGAAAAGGTTTTGGGATGATACGACGCGAGGTGATTCGGAAAAGGCTCAATAAGTTGGAGGAATACTTGCAGATTTTGGATGATCTGCAAAGATATTCGTTCGACGAGTTCCAAGCCAACCCAGAACGATACGGGAGCGCAGAACGATTCTTGCAATTGGCTATCGAGGCGATCAATGATGTAGGCGCTCACATCGTCGCGGGTCTCGAATTAGGCCCGGTGGATTGGTACAGCGACATCCCTGAGAGGTTATATGAGGCGAAATATATTGATAGAGATTTGCGAGAAGTTTGGGTGCGGATGATTGGATTTCGCAATGTGCTGGTTCACGATTACCTGACAATTGATCGGGGTGTCGTCTATGATGTGCTGAAGCATCATTATGGACGACTTTCGTTTGCTTCGAGATGTTTTCGTCGGTTTTCTTTGACTGATGCGTACACGAAGTTTTTAGTCCCTCACCCGGCGCAGCTTGTCCGCGACCAGCGAGCCGAGAAAGCGACGCTCGCCCGCGGTGATGAAGTGGATGCTCTATCATCGGCGTCATCGGGCCGCCGCCTCTGACGTCCGTTTGCTTTCAAAATCATCTCGATTTAGGAGACCTCATGCCCGAAACCAAATCTCTCACCCCTGACTCGCCACCCCAAGAACGTATCGGTGAGATTATCCGTCGTTTGCGCGCGGCGCATCCCGACGCTTGTTGCGCGTTGCATCATCGCAATCCTTACGAACTTCTGGTCGCGACCATTCTCTCGGCCCAATGCACGGACGAGCGGGTGAATAAAGTGACCCCCATCCTTTTCGAACGCTATCCCACGCCCAAAGACCTGGCCGACGCCCGTCGCGAGGACATCGAGGAAATCATCCGCCCCACGGGCTTTTATCGCAATAAAGCCAAGCACATCCAGGAAGCCTGCCAGGTCATTGCCTATGATTACGATGGCAGGGTTCCCAACAGCATGGAGGAGCTCACCAAACTCCCCGGCGTGGCCCGCAAGACGGCCAATGTGGTGCTGGGCGTGGCCTATCATATTGCCGATGGCATCGTTGTAGACACCCATGTCAAACGCATTGCTCAACGATTGGGGCTGACAAAAACGAATAACGCCAACAAAATCGAAAAGGATCTGATGGCCTTGGTTCCGCGAGAAGACTGGATTGATTTTGCGCACTTACTCATTTTTCATGGTCGTCGCGTGTGCACTGCGCGCAAACCCGACTGTGCGAATTGCGCGCTCAACGACCTTTGCCCTTCGGCCATCGACTGAACCCCCGGCCATCGAGATATTCGTTGACAGGAGATCAGAGCGTCAGCGATCAGAGCCTCAGAGGTCAGAGGGCCAGAGGTCATCTGACCGATGGGCCGCGCGACCGACTATCCGACGATCTACGGAATAATCTGTTTACGGCTGCCATATGCGCAGGAGGCCGTCGGCCCGGCCCGCGGCCACGGCCAAACCTCTGTTGGGCGCGCGCGTCACGGCCAGGTTGGTGACCATCATGCCGTCGAGGGGCAACGACCAGACTTCGGCCGCATCGTCATCGAGGCGACGGATCGCGGCCAGACGACGTAAGCGACGTAAGCTTTGGGCGGGAACCAGCAATTCGACGCGGCCATCGCCGTCGAAATCGGCCGCGGCCGCCATATCGAGATTGCGCGAACCGATGACATGTGACGCATATCCCGGCAAAGCAGCCCTGACGACAAGCGAATCTTCCTCCCAACCATAAAGCTCGACAGTTCCGCCGATGTGAGGCGTGAGCACATCGATCAATTCGGTGTTGCCGGCAGGCCCGAAACCCGCGGCCGCTATCTGATGACGCCAACGAAACCCGCGGCCGATAGCCTGACCCTGCGCCAGGCGATTCCCCGCTTCATCGTAAATCACGATGCGCGCGCCCTCCTTTGCATTGGACTGGGTGACGATGATCTCACGCGAGCCATCGTTGTTCATGTCCGTCCAAATGGCCGCGACGCCCTCCACCACCGAGGGCGCGGGGATGTTGATTTTGGCGACCACGCGCGGGGTGGGCGAAGTCTCCACCAGAGTGATGCTTCCGGCCTCGCGCTCATCCCCCAAAACGCCGTGCGTACTTTCAAGTCTATAATACCTGATGCAGCAAGACCATCCAATCTTTCGGTTTCTGAAATCATGTCCAAACGAGCGCTGATCTTCGTTCTCTTTACTGCGGCTTATTTCTTTTCCTATTTCTACCGCTCGGCCAATGCGGTCATTGCGCCCGACCTCGCCAGTGAGATGGGATTGGACGCGGCTCAATTGGGCCTGATGACCAGCCTGTTCTATGCGGCCTTTGCGGCCATGCAGTTGCCGCTGGGCGTGGGGTTGGATCGATGGGGCGCGCGCTGGGTGACTTCGGGTTTGATGCTGGTGACGGTGGCGGGCAGTTTGGTTTTTGCGTCTGCGGGCGGGTTTGGGATGTTGGCGTTGGGCCGCGCGCTTATGGGCGCAGGCATGGCCGGCGTGCTCATGGGTTCGCTGAAGATGTTCAGCCAGTGGTTTTCCTCGCGACGGTTTGCCACTGTGTCTGGTCTGCTGGTGGGCATTGGCTCGTTGGGCGCGTTGGGCGCGGCCACGCCCCTGGCCTGGTTGAATGAAACCGTTGGCTGGCGCGCGGTCTTCTTTTTCGGCGGCGTCGCCACGGCCCTGCTTGCCGCGGCCATTGCCTTGTGGTCGCGCAACGCACCGCCTGGCGCACAATGGGAGCGCGGGGAGGGCTCGCTGACCGGGCTTAAAGATGTGTTTGGCAACGCGCAGATTTGGCGCATCTTGCCCTTGATATTCTTCTTTACAGGCGCATTTTTGGGGTTTCAGGGTCTGTGGGGCGGGCCTTATCTTTATGATGTGCTGGGGCTTAACCAGATTCAGGCCGGAAATGCGCTCTTGGGTCTGGGCCTAGCCGCAACTGTGGGATTCATGGTTTCCGGGTGGCTGTGTGATCGCTTTGGCCTGCCGCGCATGGTTTTTTTGGCGGCCGCGCTGTTCGTTCTCAGTCAGATAGCGTTGGCGTTGCGGCCTTCATTGGGCTTCACGCTTGCGCTCTATGTCGTTTTTGGTTTCGCGGGCGCGTTCAATGTGATGTTGCTCGCTCATGCGCGGCAGCTTTTTCCTCTCTCGATGGTGGGCAAGGCCGTCACGGTGGCCAATCTTTTTGGCATAAGCGGCGTGTTTCTGTTGCAATGGTGGTTGGGGCTTATCATCGCTGCATTTCCCGTTGATTTCGCGGGGCGTTATCCGCCCGCCGCCTATACCGCGGCCTTGCTTTTCAGCGCCGGCGGCATTGGCCTGACCCTTTTGTGGTATGCGCCGCTGGCGTGGGGCGGACGCGTCGGGCGCGCAGCTTAACAATTTCTTCAAAATGTTGCATTCCAAAAGCGCCCTTCATACGTCTATAATTGAGGAGGCGACGCGACTCTTGCCGCGTACGACTCGTCTTGAGTTGACATAGCCCACAATTCATGAAGTAACCATTAAGGAGGAAACACCGTGCAACAGCACACATCCCGCATTCTCTTTTTTACGTTGGTCGTTGTGTTGGCGGTTTTGGTTGCCGGCCTTGGCGCGGCGCGTGCCAGTGAGCGCCGTAGCTTGGTCGAGCCTCCGCCTCGCCAGTTGGCCTCAGTTTCTTCTGCACAAGCGGAATTCGCTCCCGGTCGGTTGTTGATCCAATTCAGGGAGCGCCGCGGGCCTGAACGGGCCGCTCTCATGGCTGAATATGGTCTAACTTACTTGCGCACATTGGAGGGCTTGGATGTCGAGATCGTTGAGGTGGAGCCGGGCCGTGAATTAGCGTTGGCCGAGGAGCTTTCTCGGCTTCCTGGCGTTCGTTTCGCGGAGCCAGACTATTATCTGCACGCGATTCGCGGCCAGGTCACAACACCCAATGACATCTATTATGATCAATATCAATGGCAACTTCCACACATTCGCGCGGACGAGGCCTGGGACGTGACCACCGGCAGCAGTGGCGTCACTATCGCCATTGTGGATACGGGCGTGGATCTCACACATCCCGATCTCGCCTCGAAGATCGTCGCAGGTTATGATTTCATCAATAATGACAACGATCCATCGGATGATGAAGGGCATGGCACGCATGTGGCCAGCATCGCTGCCGCGGCGTCTAACAACAACGAAGGCGTGGCTGGAGTCTCTTGGGGCGCCCAGATCATGCCGGTGAAGACCCTCGATTACACCGGCTCGGGCTCGCTCAGCCAGGTGGCCGACGGCATCCGTTGGGCGGCAGACAATGGGGCCGATATCATCAACCTCAGTCTGGGCGGGAGCAGCGCTTCGTCGACTTTGGAGTCTGCGGTGAATTACGCCTATGGAAAGGGCGCATTGTTGGTGGCCGCGATGGGAAATGAATATCAGAGCGGCAATCCAACCAATTATCCGGCCGCCTACAACCATGTTTTGGCTGTGGCCGCAACCGATGATAATGATGGTCACGCCAGTTACTCCAACAGTGGCTCCCATGCCGATGTGTCTGCTCCGGGCGGCGATCCCACCAGCAACTCGGACGGCAATCCTCGACATTGGATCATTGGCGCGTATTGGCGTGGATACAGCCCATCGGGTTACGCCTGGCTGGCGGGCACCAGTCAGGCGGCGCCTCATGTGGCGGGTTTGGCCGCGCTTTTGCTCTCGGTGAACAGCAGCCTCACGCCCGACCAGCTGGAAAGCATCATCGTTGACACCGCCGTAGACGTGCAAGCGCCCGGTTGGGATGAATTCAGCGGTTACGGGCGCATCGATGCATTGGCCGCGGTGAACGAAGCCTTGAGCATGCTTACGCCCACAGCCACCCCAACGAGCCCCTTCACCTCGACGCCCACGGCCACTCCAGCCCCCACCTCGACG
>JAADII010000045.1 GCA_013151415.1 Chloroflexota bacterium | reverse complement strand
GCACGCCTTTGGGGATGCGCGCGCCCAAAGAAGCGAACTTCTGCGGCTCTTTGAGGAATTCGACCACCTCGGCCAATTCCTGTTTGGCCTCTTCGCAGCCAGCCACATCATCGAAGGTGACGGTGGGTTTGTCGCCGGTCAGCATGCGAGCCTTGCTCTTGCCAAAGCTCATGGCCTGACTATTAGACCCTTGGGCCTGACGCATCAAGAAGAAGAAGAGCGCGCCTACAAAGATCAACGGCAACAAGCTTCCGACCAGGGCGAACCAGTTGCCGGCCTGGCTCGGCGGTTCGACAATATATGCAAAGGAGCGGAGTTGCTCGGGCGTGACGCCAAGCCCAAGCAGCGCTTCGGGCAAACTCTGCCCGCTTTGCTTGCGCGAGGTCACCACCTCGCCGCTGTGCAAACGAATGCGCAGATCATCCTCACTAACCGTAATAGATTCGACTTTGCCCTGTTTCACCTGCTCGGCCACTGCACTGAGATCGATGATCTCGCTGCGCTGGTCGGTGGAGGGGAATATGCTTAGGAACAGCGCCGCGGCTGCGACGATGACCAGTAAATACACAAATGCGTTTCGAGACCAGTTGTTGTTCACGTATCAACTCCAGAACCGGGCCAATGGCGGCCCGTGATTTGGGACGGGTTCATGGCTTTGCCAGCAACGGCTCACATCGTCTAAGACTTGAGTGCAAATCTCACCGAATCGGGCGGATATTCTAAGTGAATTGTTCATCTCTTTTTACGACGACAACGATAATATGCGCCCATCCGCTCGATTCGCGAACTTTCGACCTCTTAGAATTGCAAGCGTTTGGCTTTAAGGTGAATTTGCTTCAACATAACAAAAGATGATGCAGTGCGCGTCGCGGACTGCGTCATTTTGTAGTATAGCAGAAATTGGTCTGGGCCGCCACTAAAAGAACGCGTGTAAAGGGCGACTTTTTGCATTTTCGACGAAGCAAATACGCGCAGCAGCGCCCAAAATGGGGCTCGCCCAAGTCGTATGTTGGGCGTGGGATAGGCGCCCGAAACCAGTATGCCGTTTTTGAGTTGTCCGCACCGGAAGCATGCTTCCAAACAGTCTGAAGGCAAGATGAGCTTCGAGCGCCGCAATTCTTGACTCGGCCCCCGCTGCGCTGCTATACTGAGTACAACAGTCGCACATTTTGCTGCAAGCACTTTCGTCCTCCGATGAGGACGACCGGGGGAAGTCCGGTGAGAATCCGGCGCTGTCCCGCAACTGTGAAGGTTATGCCACCTAAGCCAGAACGCCCGGCGCTTGCAGTCGAACGGTAGCCTGCGCGGACAGGGACCGGTTCGCAATTCTTCCGAAATGCCAACCACCCTCGCTTCCAGGCGAGGGTTTTTGTTTTGCCAAGACCATGAACGACTTCATATTTCGCATCGCGCATGGCGTATGGCGTTGGTCGAGGAGATGGGCGACGGTTGGGTCGTCCGATGCGCGTGGCGCGCTGTTGCTCTTTCCCTTGCTGCTGACGCTCTCTTTCACGGCGATGGTTACGCCGGCGCCAGATGTCCAAGGCCCTCTCGTCCCATCGTCGGTCCAACCACTGCTCTCACCCGAGCGGGAGGCCGCGATTCAGGCTGCGTTGGAATGGTTGTTAAACCAGCAGCAAAGCGATGGCGGGGTGAGCCCAAACGGCGACGTCAATTGCGAGGCCGCTTGGGCCGTGGTCGTGGCCGGACAAGACCCCGACGGCCCAGCCTGGACGCCTGGCGCGATGAGTTTGCTCGACGCCTGCGAAACGGCCGCCGCCACGCTGGTCAGTAGTGGCGACGCAGGACGCATTGCTAAAGCTTTACGAGCGGCCGCGGCCGTTCAGGCCGATCCACGCGACTTTGGCGGACAAGACCTCATAGCGGCCCTCGAAGCGCTTTACGATTCCACCACCGGCTTTTATCATCCGGGCAATCTCTTTCGACAAAATTTGGCCGTGTTGGCGCTGGTCGAGGCCGGACGTCCCATCCCTCCCGAGGTCATTCCCGCCATGCTCGCACAACAGCGCCCCAACGGCGAATGGGGCTGGCCCATCGATCCCACCCCCGGCGATGGCTCGCCCGCCACCGGCGACGTCGACACTACAGGACGAACCATACATGCGCTCGTCGCGGCCGGCTTGGCTCCCTCTCATCCCGCCATTGTTCGGGCGATAAGACGCCTTATTTTAAGTCAAAATCAAGACGCCGCCTGGGGGTTCAGCGAAACCCACCCCATTAGCAATGCCGATTCCACCGCCCTGGCCATCGAAGGTCTGCTCGCCGCAAGTTGGGATCCTCGGGCGAACCGCTTCCAAAAAAATGGCGTCCACGCGCTCCAGGCGCTGCTCAGTTTTCAGGATGCGAGCGGCGCTTTCCGGTGGCGAAAAGACATCCCGGGCGCATTGATGATGGCTACTTTGCAAAGCATTCCTGTCCTGGCCGCGCCCTATCCTTACGACGCAACGACGTTGCATCACGCGTATTTTCCGACAATAGAAAACCGCGTTCCATCTCCGCATTCCCGGCCATGACACAACTTACCCGATGTGCGCGACTTTCTGGCCGCCATAGCGAGCCATTTCGCCCTGTTGCAGCAAACAAAGGGACGAACATGGCAGAACTCATTCCGGCTTTTCTGAAAAAAGCGAATTCACCGCCCTTTTCTCCTCTGCGCTTTCTTCGTCTCGGCGGTTGAACCTTTTTTCTGGGAATCCAATCTTTATCCCTCAAAAGGAGCGAATCTCATGCGCAAACGCACCGCAATCGTTCTTGTCCTGTCTCTTTTGCTCATGTTAATCCTCGCGACCGCGGCGGTCGCACAGACGCCCACCAAACAGGTGGCGCTGGTGATCCAGTTCGAAGACGGCGCGGTCTACACCGAGATCGTAACCGCGCCTGTCGATGCGACCACAGCCGAAGTGCTGGAAGCGGCGAACATTCCCGTGGGCATGGCCGACGCAGGGTTTGGCCCGGCTGTGTGCAATATTGACAATCAGGGCTGCCCCACCGACAATTGTTTTTGCAACCCGGACCAATTCTGGGCTTACTACCATCTCGAGGGCGACGCCTGGACGAGTTCATTGGTGGGCGTGGGCAATTACACGCCCGCCGATAAAGCGGTCGAAGGCTTCGCCTGGTCGGGTTTCGACGCCGATTTCAATCCCACTGTGCAGCCTCCGGTGATGACTTTCGAGGAAGTGTTGAACGCCAATTCCAAACGCGTTGGGCTGGTGGTTCAATACGAAGATGGCAGCGTTCATGCTGAGATTGTCAAAGTGCTGAAAAACGCGACCACGGCCGACGTGCTCAAGGCTGCACAAGTGCCGGTGGCTTTGGCCGAAACCAGCTTTGGCCCGGCCCTTTGCAGCATCGATAACCAGGGCTGCCCCAGCGACAATTGTTTCTGCAATCCCGACAAATTCTGGGCCTACTATCACCTCGAAGGCGACGCCTGGGCCGTTTCGCAGGTGGGCATCGGCGGTTACGCCCCCGCGGACAGGGCCGTCGAGGGTTTCGCCTGGTCGGGTTTCGACGCCGATTTCAATCCCACCGAACAACCGCCCGTCGTCACCTTCGAACAAATCGAAATTGGCGATATCCCCGGTGCGCCGCCTCCTCCGGCCGAAATACCCGAGCCCGCCACCATTCTGCTCTTGGGCGGCGGATTGGCCGGACTGGCCGGATACGCGCGGCGTCGCCGCCGGGCCGCCTGACAAAACACGCACAGCGCCAGGCCATTCATCGTCGATCGCCAGCCATCCACCGCGAATCGTTGATCCTTCATCATTGGCCGTTTCCATGCCTTCTCGCTTTCGAGTCATCCTTCTTGTTTTGGCCGCCCTGTTCCTCATTGGGCTTAGCGCCTTGCGCGCCCAAACTGTGAACAGGGCCGGCCTGGTCATTCGTTTTGGCGATGGCACGGTGAAGGCCGCATGCGTCGAGTTCAGCGAGCGCGATATCACCGGCTCTGAACTGTTGCGCCGCTCTGGCCTGCGCGTGATCATCGATCCGCAAAGCGGCTTCGGCGACGCCATCTGCAAAATCGGTCCGGATGGCTGCAATTTTCCCCAGGAAGACTGTTTCTGCCAGTGTCAGGGGTTGGATTGCACTTACTGGGCCTACTATCACTTGCAAGAGAACGCCTGGGTCTTTTCCGATGTGGGCGCGTCCAACTGGACAGTGACGAACGGCATGGTGGACGGTTGGGCCTGGAGCCCGGGGCAGCCCGATCAACCTGCTCAGATCGAGCCGCCCCTGCTCACTTTCGAGCAAATCTGCGCAGCGCCCGCAGCCACCGACACCCCCACAACCGCGCCCACATCCACCTCCACGCCCACTTCGACCCACACACCCACAGCCGGTCCCTCAGCCACAACGACGCCCACTCACACCATCACCCCCACCCGCACGCCGACCCGCACATTAACCCCTTCGACGCCCACGCCCACCCGTACGCGCACGCCCACGCGCACGCCCACGCCTTTCAAGACGTCCACCCCCATTCCCACATCCACCCCGCGTCCCACCTCCACGCGCATCCCCACCCAAACGCCCACCCCCGCGCCATTGGGACCCAAAATCACCCGCTTCATAGTCAGCCCCACCAGCATTATTGCAGGGCAGTGCGCCACCCTATCATGGTCCACGACTGGTGCGGAGCAGGTCTTTTTACAGGTGAACGCGGAGCCCGAACAGGCCGTTTCGGCCAAATCTGCGCTTCAGGTTTGCCCTCTAAAGGACGCAACTTATCGTCTTCGCGCGGTGAGCGGCTCACAGAGTGCAACCGGCAGCATTTCCCTGTTGGTCGAAGAAGCGGCTCTCATACAAACGTCCACGCCAACCGCGGCGCCGGACGCGCCCCCTTCCTCCCCTTCACCGCCCACTCTCACCCCGCCCACGCCCCAACTCACGCCCTCGCCCACCGTTCAGATTATCCTCGTAACCGCTGCGCCCGGTGCGACCGCCACACCCGCCAACGTGGCTCAACCCGTGCCCGTCATCACCCCGGTCGTGGTTTCCGACGTCTCCACCTCGATGGCCGACCGCATCCTTTTGCTGGGTGTGTTCTCCCTGATTTTGGCCTTGGTCGCGGGCGCGGGCCTGTGGGCGTATATGCGGCAGGATGATGGAAATGAGGATTGAGGCCCCCGGTCTCTCAGACGGCGAAGCTGCACCCTATGTGGATTCAACAGGATTTTCACCCGTACGCGTGGGCGCTGTGGCTGGCGCAGGCCGCGACCGCGGCCCTGGTCACGCGCAACCCATTTTATCTGGCTGTGCTTATTGTGGCCGGTCTTTTTTTGTTCGCGACGCTTTCCAAACGCCGGCGTCGCCTGGGGGATGACCATGCCGCCGCGGCGCGACCGGCCACATGGGCGCCTATTCTCAAATTGGCCTTTTTCTTGATGCTCTTTTCCATTCTCTTCAACGCGCTCACCGTGCATTACGGCGACCGCATCCTGTTTCATTTGCCGGAAAGCTGGCCGCTTATCGGCGGGCCCATCACTCTGGAGGCGCTGATCTACGGCTTGGTGATGGGCATGGGCTTCTTCGCTCTTCTGCTGGTTTTCTCGGTTTTCAACAGCGCGGTGGGTCCGCAAACGTTGTTGCGCATGGCGCCCAATTTCATGCATCAGGCCGGGGTCGCGCTCACCATCGCGGTTTCCTTCATCCCGCAGACCTTGATCGCTTATCAGGAGATTCGCGAAGCGCAGCGGCTGCGCGGGCATGTGGTGCGGGGATTGCGCGACTTTCAGCCTTTGTTCGTCTCGCTGCTGGCCATCGGCCTGGATCGGGCCATTCAGCTGGCCGAGTCTATGGACGCGCGCGGCTTTGGCGGCAATCTCGCGGCGCTGGATGCGCGCGGCCGGCGTCGGCTTGGGTTGGCCACCCTGGCGGGATTGTCCGGGTTGCTGGTGGGGTTGCTGCTTCGCGCCATGCAGGGGCCGGGCGATGCGGTTGGGTTGGGGCTGATGGCGGGGGGAGCGATCGCGTTGCTGCTGGTCTTTCGCGAGCAGGGACGTCGTCTCCAACGCACGCGTTACCGACGTTGGTTATGGCGACCGCGCGACACCGCGCTGGCGGCCGCGCTGACTCCGGGCCTGGTCGCACTTCTCGGCCTGGCTTTGCTGGCTCCTAATCTGCTTTTCTACTACCCTTATCCCCCTTATGCTCTGACGCCTGATTTCAACCCGATCATCGCCCTCTTGTTTGCGCTGCCGCTCCTTCCCGCGCTGCTTTTGCCGGGAAAGGCGACGGCAATGGATTAAAGAGGGCGCTTTCGCTGCTTCGCGCCAAACTCTGATGGCTCTTTTTCCGGCATTGAGCGCTTTTTATGATCCACTACCGCCACTTCTCCTATCAATATCCCGAAACCGCGCGGCCGGTGTTGAATGACCTCAGCCTGGATCTGCCCGAGGGGGATTTTGTGTTGGTGGTGGGCCCCTCGGGCGCGGGCAAGTCCACTTTCCTTCGCACGCTAAACGGGCTCGCACCCCACTTTTACGGTGGTCGCGTCGCGGGCTCTCTGTTGGTCGCGGGCCGCGACCCGGTGCGTGAAAGCCCACGCGGCATGGCAGATGTGGTGGGCATGGTGTTCCAGGACCCGGAATCAGGCTTCGTGGTGGATGTGGTGGAGGATGAACTGGCCTTTGCCCTGGAAAATTGGGCTTTGCCGCAAGACACGATGCGCAAACGCGTGGAGGAGGCGTTGGATCAGTTGCGCATCGCGCATTTGCGACATCGGCCGGTGAGCAGTCTTTCCGGCGGTGAGAAGCAGCGGGTGGCCATCGCCGCGGCCCTCACCCTTCATCCCCAAATCCTGGTGTTGGACGAGCCAACCTCGCAGCTGGACCCACAGGCCGCGGAGGAGGTGTTGCTGGCGTTGCGCCAACTGAACGAAGACCTGGGCATCACCATCGTGCTTTCGGAGCATCGGTTGGAGCGCGTGGTGCAATATGCCGATTGGGTGCTCTATTGGCCCGGCGATGGCGCTCGACCCTTGCTCGACCGCCCCCCAGCCGTGTTGCGCCACATCCCGCTCACGCCGCCGCTCATCACCCTGGGCAAAGCGCTGGGTTGGGAGCCGTTGCCCCTGACCATTAAGCAAGGTCGCCGCTTCGCCCGCGAGCTGAAGCCCCGTCTTCATCCCCGGCCCGAACCCACGCGCGAGCTCAACGGCGCGCGCGCGGCGGTGCAGGTCGAGGGATTGTGGCATCGCTATAAGAACGGCGTGGAAGCCCTGCGCGGGGTGAATCTTCAGGTGCGACCGGGCGAATTCGTGGCCCTGATGGGCCGCAACGGCAGCGGCAAGAGCACCCTGCTCAAGCATCTCGTGGGCCTTCTCAAACCCAATCGCGGTCGCGTGCTCGCGCTTGGCCATGACGCCGCGCGCACGCCCACCGAAGCCCTGGCCCGCGACATCGCCTATGTTCCTCAGAATCCCGACCGGCTGCTCTTCGCCGAAACCGTCCTGGACGAATTGGCCTTTAGCCGTCGGGCGCACGCTCTGCCGCCCAACGAGGACGCGGACCGGGCGTTGCTCGCGCGACTGGGCATCGAACACCTGGCGCATCGCCACCCGCGCGACCTCTCGGTGGGCGAACGTCAGCGCCTGGCCCTGGCCGCGGTGCTGGTCACCGACCCTGCGGTCATTCTCCTGGACGAACCCACGCGAGGGCTGGATTATGTGCAAAAGCGCGGACTGGCGCAATGGCTGCGCGAGTTGCGCGACGCGGGCAAGACCATCATTATGGCCACGCACGATGTGGAGCTGGCCGCGGCCGCGGCCGACCGGGTGGCGCTGATGTCGGAGGGTGAAGTGGTGGTGGATGGCCCGGCCCGTCGCGTCATGGCCGAATCGTTGGTCTTCGCCAGCCAAGTGAACAAGCTTTTCCGCGACCCGCGCTTTCTTACGCCCGAGGATGTGCTGGCGGGATTGAAGGCGGAAGACGCGAGGCGGGGATGACGCGAATGAGGCTTTTCAAAGCATTTTGTTTGCGTTTTCGCTTGTGTGCGCCTTGCCGCCTTCCCTCACTGGCGGGGCTTATTTTGGCTCTGGCCAGTCTGTTGGGCGCGGTCGCGTTTCTCTCGCCCTTTTTCACCGCGCCTGAACAATCGGCCATGAACAGCATGGCCCACAGCCAAGACGCGTTGCTTGTGTTGGTTTTGGTCAGTTTGCTGGCCCTGGCCGCGGTGGTGACGAATCTTCAGGCCGGCCGCATGTCGTCGAAGACGTTGGCTGTGCTGGGCGCGCTGGCCGCGGTGGGCGCGGTCTTGCGGCTGGTTCCGGGACCGGGAGGTTTTTCCGCGGTCTTCTTTTTGCCCATTCTCGCGGGTTATGCATTTGGCGTTCAGTTCGGTTTTCTGGCCGGATTGACCACATTGCTGGTCTCGGCTCTGCTCACAGGCGGCGTCGGTCCCTGGCTGCCTTATCAGATGTTTGCAGCCGGTTGGTCGGCCGCGGTCGCGGGCTTGCTTCCCCACATGCCGCGGCGGCCGCGCCGCGAGATATGGTTGTTGGCCGCGGCCGGGTTTGTCTTGGGCTTGTTTTATGGCCTGGTCATGAATCTGTGGTTTTGGCCCTTCGTGTTTCAGCCGCAACAGGCCGAGATGTACTGGCGACCGGGTGTGAGCGTATGGGAAACCTTGCGTCGCTACGCGCTTTTCTACGCGCTCACCTCACTGGCGTGGGACATATGGCGCGGGTTGGGCAACGCTGCGCTCATCCTCCTCTTCGGCGCACCCGTTTTGCGGCTCCTACGCCGCTATGAAAGACGTTTCCATTTCGCGGTGGGAGATGGAGAGATGGTGAACCCTCTTTAGTTTACTGAGTTCTTAGGCTCCCATCCCGCATCTTATCGGCCAGATAGCGTTCTACGATCCAGAGTTCCGCATCCGATGGGCTGCTTGCAAATCCCACATATCCCTCCTGAACTCTCACATCGAATATTCGATAGCCGTCTTCACCTTGCCAATGGTCATAATCATAGGGCGCTTCGGCCAGCGCTTCCTCCAAAGACATGGATAATGCGGCCAAGGCCCTGGCGAGCCGGCGCTCCTTTCTCCTTTGCACCAGCCAATTGCTGACTTTCTCGGCCAGAAACGCGGAGCCGGCCGCCATGCCAAGTACGAGCAAGAAAGGCGGCAGCGCGCCTATGCCCGATAATTCGAAATCATCGGGCAGTGCGATGACAATCACGCCTAAAAACACGAAGAAGAACAGGAGGGCCAACCGATCGCGCATGACTGTTTCTTTTGTCTATGGTAAGGGTGATGGGGATGCCCGAGGATGACGTCGTCGAAGCCCTCGTGATCCTGAAACTGAGAGAGGACTGTAAAACCGAGCCCTTTTGCGTACATCTCAGCAATGGCCGCCAGATTGTCGGTCGGCCGCGCCACCCGCATGATAAAAATGGAGTTAGCTGCCACGCTTTTGAATAAACGCCTTAATTTCTTCTATCGTGTATGGAGGATTGCGCCTATGAATCATCGCATGACAATTCGGACATACAGGGCGCAAGTCCTGAAGAGGGTCAATCTCGTATTCTTGCCCAACATCTGATAATGGCTTCACATGATGAACCTGAATATAATCTTTTCCTATCTTTCCGTAGAAATCCAAGAAATCGAAGCCGCAGACAGAACATCTAGCGCCATAATAGTTAATGCAAATATCGCGGGCCTTTCTATTGCGTTCATATGTAGTAGAAGTCACTCTGCGAGGAGCACCTTCCACAAATCGATGCATAGTGAACCGAGTCTCATTGAGCTCGTTCTCCAGTCTCTGGTGTTCATACAATTCAATAAATGTGAGCAAGTCCCGCCGAAATAACCTGTCGTTTGTTTGCCCAGAATCAGCGTACCATACAAGAGACTGCCCCAATCCACCCATCTGATTTTTGGCTTTTGGAACGGTCAAGGTGCGTTCTTCTTCTGGCAGTAAAATACAATCACTTTCTCTTGCCTTCACATAATATCCAATTTCCACATCCTTGAAAACACGGCCAGCACCTTTGGGCGGTGTTTGATACTTCCGATAGACAATTGCATTGCTGTACCACCCCACAAGAAACACGCCTTTATTCGTCAGCGGTGCAACCCATGCAACCAAAACATTCTCAATACTTTCATCTTTTTTCGCAGCTCCCAACCGCTCAATACGGATTGTCCGCTCCGTAAAATTCCCCGCTCCACTTGGCTGAACAAACCCATACATATACCCTTCATAAGGAAGAAAATTGTACATTTCATACCCGTATTTTTCATCTATAACAAAACGGGCGGCACTTCGAATAGTATCTCCTTTCATTCCCTGGTAGTGCTTCATCCAGCCAACACGAAAGACTATTATTCTCTCTTCAGATATGTTCATACTCATTATCTGTAGACGGTTAGCTTGAACTATATGGACATCTGCAATGTCTTCGAGAGTGGTTTTATACGGTGCCCCACATAATCCGTTGATAAATGCGGATGGCTATCGAAAAACCCAAGCGCACGCGTCGTCCTATTCAACCTGCTCGCTCCACACTTTCGGTCAACTTAATGCTCGCCCTAAGCCACTCGTTCACCAGTTCTTGAACGCTGACGCCTTTTTCGTCGGCGAGTTTGTTCATAAATTCGTTTACATCCGGTTCGAGATAAACCGGAAAGATGAACACGGCGTCAGGATTGTAGAATTTGCCGCGTTCGCCTTTTGAAAAATCGTATTCCGCTTTCATATGCTTTCCTCCTTGTACTGCCTTGTCTCTCTCTTTGTTGCTTTGCGTGCTGAGATGATACGAATTTCGCATAGATCCTCGCTGGTTTGCTCGAACGTATGCACTACTACTCGCAACACTCCGGTGCTATCCATGCCAATGGTGATCCAACGGTCTTCAAGCGCACTGTGTTCTTCATCGTGGCCGCAACTGTAACGACAAACTCAATATACCATATCACCGGTTGAGCGTCAACGCTTTTTGAGCGGGAAAACCGCAAATAGTGCGGATTTGGCGGATTTATGCGGTTTTTGTCAATCCGGTCGGCGCGGGCGGTGGCCCACCGATAGCAATGAAAGGGACGATAGGACGATGGACGATGGGACCATAGCAAATCTGATCACCCTATCGTCCATCGTCTATTCCCGAAGCAGTCCGACGGCGGGCTAGCCCGCGCCGATACCGATGAAAATCGCTTGCGCCGACCAACGTAGACCAACGTAGACCAAGATAGACGATGGGCCTTTTGGTCTATGTTGG
>JAADII010000081.1 GCA_013151415.1 Chloroflexota bacterium | reverse complement strand
GACACGGACACGAACATCATCATCATCGCCGCGACCAACCGGCCCGACATCCTCGACCCCGCACTCTTGCGACCAGGACGGTTTGATCGTCGCGTTGTTCTCGATCGACCCGATGTGCGCGGACGTCGCGCGATTTTGGCCATTCATGTGCGGGGCAAACCACTGGCAAAGGATGTAGACCTCGACGTATTGGCGCGCGCCACGCCTGGCTTTGTCGGCGCAGACCTGGAAAACCTGGTGAACGAGGCCGCGATCCTGGCCGCGCGACGCAATAAGCGCGCGATTGGCATGCGCGAATTCGAAGAGGCCATTGAGCGCGTGGCGTTGGGCGGGCCAGAGCGCAAGAGCCGCGTGCTGACAGAAAGACGAAAACGCCTCACCGCGTATCATGAAGCGGGTCATGCCGTGGTGGCTAAGTTGCTCGATCCCAAAAACCCCATCCAAAAGGTGACCATCATCCCGCGCGGGCAGGCGGCCGGTTACGCCTGGCAGGTGCCGGAGGAAGAGCGCACGTTGCACGACGAAGATGATTTCATGAATCGCATCTCGGTCGCGCTGGGAGGACGCATTGCAGAGGAAATCGTTTTTGGCGATGTGTCTAGCGGCGCCAGCTCAGACTTGGAGCAGGTGACGCAGCTGGCTCGGGCCATGGTCACCCGCTATGGCATGAGCGAAAAGTTGGGGCCAATGGTCTTTGGCAAGAAAGAGGAGATGGTTTTCTTGGGCCGCGAAATTCACGAGCAGCGCGATTATAGCGAAGAGGTGGCCGAAGAGATCGATCGCGAGGTGCGACGTATTGTGGATGAGGGCTACCAACGGGCGCGCGAGGCCTTGGAAACGCATCGCGATCTGTTGGAAATCGTGGCGCAGGCTTTGCTCGAACGCGAGTCGCTCACCCGCGAAGAATTCGAAGCCCTGTTCGAGAGTGGCGAGCTGCCGGCCGAACCGCCCTTGTCGCCTCCGCCTCCGCGTTCCACTTCCTCGGATGAAGAGCCCCAACCCGCGCGCGATCGCGAACCCGGCTCTCAGACAGGCCCGGCCACGCCTCCCGCTCCTGCGCCCGCTTAACGCGAGAGAAGCGGCTGGGGGCAAACCCCAAACTAAGTCAAAGAAAAGGGCCGAGACCATTGGGGTCTCGGCCCTTTGTTCGCTTCCAGAAAGCAGGGCTTCCTGAAAAGCGGGGTGGAGCTTAGAACACCTTGTAGACCACCTTCAGCATGGCGGGTTTGCCGTTGAAGGATTCAAGGCTGTCCATGATCACGCGGCCGCGCGGACCAGAGGCGGAGATGGCCAGGTAGAGCATGTCGCCCGTCCCCGCTTCGGTCAGCTGATCGGTCACATCGAAGGTGACCTGACCGCCCTCATCAGGAACCGCCACCGGAGCGCTGGGGTTGTAGGTGGCCGGCGCGGTGAGGTAGTTGACAGTGGTCGAGGTGAAGACGCCGGTGTTCAACACGGCCAGTTCCTTGCCGAACGCACCCGACTGTCCCGTGATGTTCACCGTCAACTCGGCGCTCACGATCTCCACGCCTTCGGGAATGCCGCTGGCGTCGAAAGTGAGCAGCGCGTTGTCGAGACCGGTGGTGCGGGCGATAAGAGCGGCGAAACTGTCGTAGTTCAATTCGACTTCACCGCCATTCACCCAGGTGTCGGCCGTCAGCGGAACCATGGCTGTGCGAATGCCGTCATCGAAGATGTCCAGCGTATTGCTGTGCATCACCTGGAACATGTGGGCGTCGGTGGCGAAGACCGCGGAGTGATGCACAAAGCCGTCATACTTGGTCACCTCGACTGTGAAGCCGAAGTTCACCTCCTCGGCTGTGCCGACCGCGCCTTCCCAGGCGATGGCGATGATATCACCGGCCGCCGCCGCTTTGATGCTCAGGTCTGAGTTCTCGATGCCATACTTGGCGCTCAGATCAGCCACCTGAGCCGCGGTGACAGGATAGGCCCCGCCCCAGGCGCTGCCATCGACATAGGTCACGGCGTTGTCCAGCGGAACCAACACGAGACCATCGCTCACACGCGTGGCGATATTGGTGGCGTTCACTTCCACATCCACCGTGTCGCCAAACATCAGCGGATCGTCGCTGGGCGTCTGTGTAATGCCGCCTTCGAATTCCAGCATGGAGTTCCAGACCTGGATGGTGCCGGTGCTGCCGTCCTCGGCCTGGTCCACCACCTGAATATGGAGACCGAATTGCGAGGCGGTGTCGCCGGGATGACCGGAGCCAAGCGCGCGGCCGCCCACGGTGAAGCCCCAGAACCCGACGATGTCGGCGCCGGGCATGGAGCCGGTGGCGTCGAGCGCGCGGATGCGGGTGGTGTATTCACGCGCGCCGGGGATAACAACCGAAGCGCTGGAATCGACCGCGTACACGAAGTTGCCGCCAGGATAAAGCCAACCGGGCACCGAGCGCATGCTATCGTGGAACGCAGGCACGGCCGGTCGGCTGCCGAAGTCCATGACCTCATTGGCCGAATCCGCATAGTCATGGATCATCCAAGGCGGCGTGTCTTGCAAACCAAAGGCCGCATCCATGGCCCCGCGGCGATTGCTGAAGCGCTTGTTGAAGTTGCCTACGCCGGGATCGTCTTCATTGTCCGCGTTCGGATCCCACAAGCCGCCGCTCCAGACAACCGGCTCGTAGTGAGAATCCACCACCAGCAATTCGCCCTTAGGTCCGCTGGCGGGCGGATCACTGTAACGGCCAACCAGGATCTGGTTGTTTTCATAGAAGTTGTTGCGGTAGTAGAGCACCATGCCGGGCACATTGGCCGAGAACATGTCGCGCATCCAGCCCTCGCCCTCGTGGCGCAAGCTGTAGTAGAGATACTTCTGACCCTCTTGAGCGATGGAGCCGCTATCGTTGCGCCATTCGGCCAGGTAGTAATGGCTGAAGCTCTGATCGTAGGGCACTTCCTCCCAGCCGTCGTTGGCCCAGTCGCTCGAGTCCTCGAGATCATTGGAGTAAAGGTTTGTTTCACCGTCGTCCAATGAGAAATTGTCCACCCAAATGCCCGGATTCTGTACGGCCTGGTCGGTGACGTAGGCGAATCTCAGGTACACCATGCCGCCGGCATAGGCGCTCAGGTCGTAGGTCAGCCGGCCTTCATATTGGCCGGTCAGGCCGCCCGGACCCCACCAGGCGAAGGAGCCGTTGGGATCTTCGGTCGCGTACACACCCTCTTCGTTCAGCAGGATTTCCCAGTTTTCGCCATCGGTCGAGGCCTGGACATAAGTGTAGTCCCAATCCACCTCGATGTCGAACCAGGTGTCGAAGCTGAACTTGGGTTCGGTCGTATCGGTCAGGTTGAAGGAGCGGGTGAGGGTCTCCACCACCATGTTGCCCAAGATCGCGTGCAGCCCCTTGCCGTCGCCAGCCATGTTGGGCACGGCCACTTGTTGATCCGGCAAGTTGATCCAGAGCGTATCCACTGTATCGGCGGGCGTGGGTTCAGATTGACCCAGCACGATGGTTTGCGGTGGATCGTCGTAGTTGATCTTCAGCGGATCGGACCAACCGAAGAAGTAGCGCGCCCAGGGATTGAAGGGGGCGGGATGGGAGCCGCCCAGCACGCCGTTCCAGGAGCCGCCGCTCATGGCGATCCAATGGGCGGTGGAATTGCTGGCCAGACCCGAAGTGTCGTAATAGTCGGGCAGACCGATGTCATGACCGTATTCATGGACGACCACGCCGATATCCGCGTCCTCGGGCACCACGGTGTAGTTGGCCACCCAGATGTCATCGGTCTCATCGTCGGGCGTGTCCATGCCCGCAACCTGGTAACCTAGTTGAATATCGACGATTTCACCGTTCTCGTCGTAGGTCACGGTGTAAACGTCCCAAGAATGCGACCAGATGGCGTAGTTGCCCTGCTCGCCGCCGCCGGCTTCGTTACCCACGCCAGCATGGACGAGCATGAAGTGATCCACAACCTGGTCGCCGTTCAGGTCCCACTGCGCCCAGTCGTAATCCGGGTTCATCTCGTTGATTTTGTTCACCACATCGATGACGAACTCGAACCCGAAACCGGAGGGCGTGCCATTGCAGGGATAGAGGCCATCGGCGTTCGCCTCGGTGCCCCGCCAACCATAATATGCTTGCGAATGGTCCACTTGCACCCACTCGGGGTAGAATTCGCCCGTCAGGTTGTACAGACCTTCGGATTGCTCTGCATACCAGTTGGTGGCCGAAATGCCGGTCATGTCGACGCCCGCGCCATCGTTCAAGTCGGTGCGCACCACGCCCACGCCGTTGCCGAAGAACAAATCATTGTACCAATCAATGGTGAAGTCTTCGGTCCAGAGCGTGCCGTTGTCGCCCGTGCCGGCCGGGTTGGGGATTTCGTTGTGCAGCGGGCCGCCCACAGTGACATCCTGGACAAAGTTGCCATCTGCATCGCAGGCGGGAATGGTGTCTTCGCCCGCGAATTCGAAAGCGACCATGAGCATGCGGGCTTCGCCGATCTCGCCCAGACCCGCGGCTTTGGGGCTAAGTCCCATGGATTCAGCCAGGGCCAGTTCCTCCATGCGCTGCTTATAAGCGATGGGGTTGGGGCCGCTCTTTTCCTTCTTGCTGTAAAAATCCTTATACCAGGCGTCGATTGCAGCCTGATCATCCAACGATACGCCCGCGGCCTTGGCCACCACAATGTCGTCGCGTGGCGGGATCTCGTTGGGGAACAACCGAGGCTGCAAGCTGTCCAATAGCGCGCGACCTTTGAGCGGGGGTCGGTCGTTCCCCTCATAGGGAGCGCCGAACGCGGTCAGCGGCGCCAGCAAGGATAGCAGCATGGCCACTACCAAGATCATGATTAGGGATTTGCGAAATCGCAGATTCATCAATTGTTCTCCTTACTACGGAAGCAGGCTGAGCGTTCGAGCTGACGCGCGTCGCCGAATAGGGGCCATTCGGCAAGCCAACTCGAAAGCGCTCAAGTGGGGAACATCGAAACGTTTGGCAAGCTGAATCCACCAACACTTGCCTGTGTAGTTCGCCGTTGAGCTACAGTTTTCGTTCGATAGGCGCCTCCTTTCATGAATGATATGATGAGCGAAGAATGCTTTGCACAACAAGCCCTAAACAACCAACCCTGAACCACGTTTCCCCGGCCTTCGAGCGCCTCTTTCCCCTGGTTGGTTTTCTCGCATTCAGGCGTAAAACGTCTGCCACAAGTTCGCGCTTGACGTTTCCTCAATGGGTGGATGACGTTGCTCATCGAGTGGAGAAGAAGATAAGTATGTGTGGGTCGAGAGAAGCCAAACCGTCTCGACGAATGTGGATGCGTAGACAGCCGCTGTCCTTGCCTCCCAAACGACGACAATGGCAGGGGAGGGGCGCACGATCACCGAAGAATCAATCGTTGTCTAAGTGTATAGAGAGATGGCCGACTTGTCAAATGCGATTTCCATGTTGTTGGCATTGCCTATGATTTGCGAAGGTTATGATGAATCCGAACCCGCTCACGCGCCGCTGCATCTCTTGACGACAACTTCGTTCGTATGCCATCATTCTCTCTATGAAGCGTTTTCTCCTGCTTGCTCCTTTCCTGGTCGTTTTGTTTTTAGCCTTTTTCGCCGCGCGCGCCGGCGCTTCCTCGCGTTTGCAAGCCAACGCGTCTTGGTTGGCGTCGCGCGTTCCGTCTTCGGCGTTTGTGCCAGGCCAGGTGTTGGCGGCTCTAAAGCCAGATGTGAGCAAGCGCATGGCCGGGCCATGCGCTTCATGCACATTTAGGATCAACGAGTTTTCCGGGCTTCCTGTGCAGGCCGTGCGCCAAAACCGAGATAATGGCGTGGTGCTTGCGCTTTCGGTTCCTTTTGGCCAGGAGAAGGATTGGGTGGAGAAATTGCGTTCGACGTCGGCCGTACGCTGGGCCGAACCCAATTATTATGTGGAAGCGTTGGCCGCGCCCAATGACCCGCTGTGGCCCGATCAATGGTGGCAGCAGACCATCGCCACGCTTTCGGCCTGGGACATTGCCTGGGGCGCCAAAGAGGTGGTGGTGGCTGTGGTGGATACAGGCGTAGACCTAAATCATCCGGATTTAGGGCCGTTGTGGTTCAATGAAGATGAAATTCCGGACAATCGGGTGGATGACGACGCCAATGGCAAGGTGGATGACATGGTTGGGTGGCACTGGTATTTCGACGAGAACGGAAACCCGCGCGAGGATAATGATGTGCAGATCCCCATCGAATGGAATCCTTTTCCCAATCCGAAAGGATTTCATGGCATGCATGTGGCGGGCATCGTCAACGCGACCGTGGACAACGGCGTGGGCGTGGCGGGCGTGGCGCGCGGGCCGCGATTGATGGTGTTGCGCGTGTTAAACGAGTATGGAACCGGAACCATGCTCGACGTGGCTTCGGCCATCCACTACGCCGTGGACAACGGCGCACGCGTGATCAACCTCAGTCTGGGCGCGACGGAAAACGCTCAGGTGGTGCAAGACGCGGTTGCTTACGCGACCGAGCGTAATGTCATGGTGGTGGCGGCAGCGGGCAATGGCGGGAGCGCGGTCTATTATCCCGCGGCCCTGCCCAATGTGCTGGCCGTAGGCGGAACCACCGAAGACGACGAATTATATGAACGCTCGAGCCGCGGACCCGAGATCGACCTGGTCGCGCCGGCCACCCACATTCTCAGCACATGGGCCGCGTCGGTGCGGGGCGGATATTTCGAGATGAACGGCACCTCCATGGCCGCGCCGCAGGCCGCGGCCGCGGCCGCGCTGCTTTTCTCGTTGCGTCCCGAAGCAACGGTCGAGCAGGTGAGAGATTGGTTGCAACAGGCCGCGCTCGATCTGGGCGAGCCAGGTTGGGATGCTCTATATGGATGGGGACGTCTGCGCGTGGACCGGGCGTTGGCCCTCGCGTCGGCGGATTTCTCCCTCTCTCTGACCACTTCGGCGTCTCAAGCCTCGGTCGGCGAGGAAATCGAGGTGAGGGTGCGCATTGTCGATGAGTCGGGGAGCCTGGCGGGATCGGGCCTGCCGGTGCAGGTGGGTTTTGTCGAGGCGCCTGAAGAGGCCGCCCTTACACTCACCACGCGCGGGGAGGCGCGAGCCGCGCTTGTCGCGCCTTTCCCCCCCAATGGCGACGGGGTTCTCACCATCCAGGCCCTCTGGCGCGAGCAAATCCGCTCGACCGAAATCGAGATCACGCCCTTGCTCCATTATCTGCCTTTCGTGGGAAGAGGAGATTATTGACAATCTCTCCGTTTTAAGACGATGAACGCCGCAAATCGTCCGGAGCGTCCCTTGTCTCCGCGGTGCGAGAAGAAGATGTCGCGATGACAGGCCGTGCATAATTGGGCTATCTCGATGCGTCTCACCCCCGCGTCGCGTAATTGCTGAGCATTGGCTTCCCAAAGGTCTAGAAACTGGCTTTCAGACGACGCCGATTGAACCAATACTCGTTCGGGGAGGCGCTGGCTAGTGCGGATGGCCGCCACCACTTCCGGCCCGACCTCATAACAGCAGGGACCAATGGCCGGGCCGATGGCCCCGATCACATCAGCCGGATCACAGCCGAACTCGCGCTGCATGGCTTGCACCGCGGCCTCTGCACAGCGCTCGACCGTGCCGCGCCAGCCCGCGTGCGCAATGCCGCAGGCATGACGCACCGGATCATAGAGCAAAATGGGCGTGCAGTCTGCATAGCGCTGCACCAGAGGAATGCCCGGCGTGTTGGTGATCAGGGCGTCGGCCTTGCCCAGGCTTCCCCCGCGATGTCGCTCATCCGCCACCAACACCCGATTGCCATGCACCTGCCAGGTGGTGGTCAAATCCTCGCGGTTCAAACCAAAAAACTCAGCCCAACGTCGGTAATTCATTTCTACGTTTTCTCGCGCGTCGCCCACTGTCCAGCCCAGATTCAGGCTATCCCACGGCGTTGGGCTCACGCCGCCATGCCGCGTGAGCACCGCGTGCATGAGATCGGGAAAGACATCGAACGCCGTGAACGTGTAGTAGGGTATGACGCCCTTTTTCCATTGTCTCATGGGCGCGCTCATCCAAAGCCGTCGGGATGGGTCGAATGCCAGAGCCAAGAGGTCTCGATAATCTCGCGCAGCCCATAGCGCGGTTTCCAGCCCAGCACCTCTCGGGCGCGCGTATTATCGGCCCAGATGCGCACCGGATCGCCGGGTCGACGCGGGCCGAACTCCACCTCGAAATCGCGTCCCGTCACCTCGCGCACCATGTCCACGATTTCCATGTTGCTGGTTCCTCGGCCTGTGCCAATGTTGAAAGCCATGCTTTCCCCGCCATCCCACAGATAATCCAGAGCCGCGATATGCGCTGTCGCCAGATCATCCACATGGATATAGTCGCGAATGCAAGTGCCGTCGGGCGTGGGGTAATCGTCGCCGTTGATGAAAAAACGCTCGCGTTGCCCCAGAAGATACTCCATGAGCACAGGAATGATGCGCGTGGCCGGTTTGTACGCGTCGCCGATGCGCGCGTCGAAACTGGCCCCCGCGGCGTTGAAATAGCGCAAAGGCGTGAAACGGATTCCCTTGACCTGATCATACCATTCCATCACCTGTTCGGCCATGCGCTTGCTCGCCCCATATACGCTTTCGGGTTTAATTGGCTCCTCCTCGGTCACCGGCACCCGCTCGGGCGTGCCATAAACCGCGCAGGTCGATGAAAAGACCAGATGCTTCACGCCGGCATCCAGCATGGCTTCCAGGAGATTCACTGTGCCCTGAATGTTGTTGCGGAAATACTTGCCCGGTTGCTCCATGGATTCACCCACCTCGAGATAAGCCGCAAAGTGGATCACGCCGGCAATGTCGGGATGGCGAACAAAGACGCGGCGAATCTCCTGGGGATTGAGCAAATCGCCGATGATGACGGGCGCGTCCTCGACCGCGGCCAGATGGCCATGCACCAGGTTATCGAAGACCACGACGTCGTAATTTTGACGCTGTAATTCGCGGACGGTGTGTGAGCCAATATAGCCGCAACCGCCGGTGACGAGAATTTTTTTGGACAAAATGTTTTCACTCCTTTTGGAAAATTGCATGCAACTGATCAAACCAACAGTGCGATCTCTTGCCGCCGGGCCCGAGGACGAGGCGCGCCAAAACGGAAAGCCCAATCAGGATCGCATGAACCGCAGGTGAGACAACCCGCACTATCGGGCGGGCATTCGAAGCCGGTTTGCGAACGGTTGGCCAATCGCCATTCGTAATGAAAATAATTATCGGTGACGCCGCTTTCCACTATATGCCAGGGCTGGGTTTGTCCAGGTTCTCGCTCGCCCAAATAGGCTTCTTTCTCCAGCCCAAACCGGCTCATGGTCTCCCAGAAATCGCGCGTTGTCAGTCGGGGGATGGCCAGCAACACCTGAGCCATACGCCGGTCGCCGCGCGCGAGCGCGCCTTGCACCTCGGCCCACGCGGGCGAATCCGCGCGCACGGCCACCTTCATGCGCCCCATGCGTCGTTGGATGAATCGCTGGCGCATTTTCAGGGTCTTGGCGTCGGTCATGGCCATCCACTGGAAGGGCGTGTGCGCCTTGGGCACGAAAGGCGTGGCGTTGATGGCGATGCGGCGCTTGAAAATCCCTCGCGCCTTTTCCACAAAAGCCACCAGCTCTTCCATGTCTTCTTGCGTCTCGGTGGGATGGCCGATCATGAAATAGAATTTGATCTGGGGAAAATCGAGTCGCGCGGCCAGCTCCACGGCCTCGAGCAACTGCGCCTCGGTCTGCGTTTTGCTGATCACATCGCGCAGTCGTCGCGAACCGGCCTCAGGCGCGATGGTTAGCGTGCGCGCGCCGCTTGCTCGCATGGCCTCGACCAACGGAACCGAAATGGGGTCCACGCGCATAGAAGAGACGCTGATCTCCGCGCCCATATCCTGCAACGCGCGCGCGAGTTCGTCGATCTGGGTGTGATCAGAAACCGCGGCCGAGATAAGACCAATGCGTCGGCTTTCGCGCAACCCCTGCTCGGCCCATTCCAACAATCGCTCCAGGGGTTGTTCGCGCGGGGGTCTGTAGACATATCCGGCCAGACAAAAACGGCATCCACGACCGCATCCACGCGCGATTTCCATGAGGTGCATGTTGCCGAACTCGGTTTCGGGCGTGTAGAGGCTGCTGATGGGCGGATATTTTTCCAACTCGCGCACCCACAATCGCCGGATGCGCTGAGGATGCTCACCTTGTTCGATCGCGGGCGGCGTAATGGCCGGGACATAAACCCCCGGCAAACGGGCCAATGCGGCCCACAGCTGCGGCCGCGGCGCGTGGGCCAGATCGCGCAGCAGGATCACAAGATCATCGATGATCTCTTCGGCCTCGCCGATGACGATGGCGTCGAAGAAAGGGGCCATTGGCTCTGGATTCATGGTCACGCCTGGACCTCCGGCAATGAGCGCGGGCCAGGATTCGTCCCGATCCTCGGCCAGGGGAGGCACGCCAGCCTGACGCAGCATATCGACCACATTGAAATAGTCCATCTCATAGGAAATGGTGAACGCCCACACGTCCGCTTCCTCCACGCGACGTCCCGACTCCAACGTGAGCAGGGGCCGTCCCGCATCCGCGCCGCCCTTCTCCCAGAAGACGCGCTCACACGCCACGTCGGCATGCTCGTTAAAGCGGCGATACAGAATTTGCAGCGCCAGCGAACTCATGCCCACGTAGTATGTATTCGGGAATGCCAGCGCCACGACCAAACGACCGCCCCAATCTTTGACGACCGCACCGGTTTCTTGCGCCAGAATCGCTTGTTGTTGCGAGCGAACAGACCAGCTCATATCTCATATGCTATTTTACTCGAAAATGGCCTTTATCGAAAATAGAGGCAAGACCACGCGTCTCACCGACGTCCGCCCACCAGAGGCAAATACAGGCGCTGGGGCGGTTCGCCAACGTAGAGCGTGATGGACGCGCTACCGCTCAGACCCTGATCGTCGGTCACCGTCAGGGTGATAATGTGCATGCCGGTGGAAAGGGAGGAGAGCAACAGAGATCGGCCCTCACCCAACGCGCCGTCGCGATCTGAGCGCCATTGGAACGCGGCGTCGGGTGGGGACGGCGTTTCCGGGTCCCAGGCCTCTCCGCGCAGCAAGAGATTCTGATCCTCGGCCAAAAACGCGCCTGAGAAGGGCGCGACAATGCTCGCCACTGGCGCTTTGAAGGGGACGCTCACATCGCCGTCGCTCTCATCCGACGCGATCCACACGCCATCGCCAGCGATGACGCGGAACAGGGCCTGTGTCGAGCCAGGCAATTCGGTCAGGTCGATGACGGCGCTGGTCTGCGGCCAGTCCACCAGCAAGGTGCGCCAGGTCTGGCCTCCATCGATGCTGTATTGCACTG
>JAADII010000118.1 GCA_013151415.1 Chloroflexota bacterium | reverse complement strand
GGCCAGATCAAGGTCGAACCGGAGCATTTCGTGGTGGAGGAGGTCCCTCTCTATGAGCCAGGCGGCGAGGGGGATCATCTTTTCGTGCGCCTGACGCGTTCGGGTCGCACTACGCGTCAGGTGGTGGAGGACCTGGCGCGAGCGCTGGGCATCGACGCCAGGGGCATTGGTTATGCGGGACTCAAGGATCGCCACGCGCGCACGACGCAAGTGTTTTCGCTTCCGGGCGTGAAACCGGAGCAACTGAAAAACCTGCCCGATGAGCTGAGGTTCGAGATTCATTGGGCCATACCTCACAACCGCAAACTGCGCCCCGGCCATCTTCTGGGCAATCGCTTCACCATCACCGTGCTTCATCCCTCCGCGGCCGACGCGTTGGCGCGAGCGGAGGCCATCATCGAGGCGTTGCATGCGCGCGGTTTGCCCAATTTCTTCGGAGAACAACGATTTGGTCACTACGGCGACAACGCACAAGAAGGGCTTGCCATTCTGATTGGACAAAAACGCCGACCTAAGGCAAAATGGTTGCACAAATTGCTCACTTCGGCCTATCAGTCTTATTTGTTCAATCGATACCTCGCTCTGCGCATGGAGCGAGGTCTTTTCACCCGTATTTTGCCCGGTGATCTGGCCAAGAAAACCGACACCGGCGGCATGTTTTTGGTGGAAGACGCCGAAACAGAGCAGCCCCGTTTCCATCGCGGGGAGATCACCTTCACTGGCCCGCTCTTTGGCTATAAAATGCGACAACCCGCGAGCGAGGCCGCGGCCTTGGAGGCGGAAATTCTGGCCCAAAGTCCGGTCACCGAAGCGCAATGGCGACGCCATCGCGTGGAGGGCAACCGCCGGGCCGGCCGCATTTTTCTGCAACCCATCGAGCTTGATCCTCATCCCCTTGGCTTCACCCTGCGTTTCTTTCTTCCCAAAGGCGCGTACGCGACCATGCTCGTGCGAGAGATCATCAAATAGCGCGTATTGCGCATGACGCAACGGTTATCCGATAGAGCCAGTCTTCGGATAAAAGCCTACGCAACACCCTTGTTCCCCCACCCCAATTCCCCCATCTTACGAACCATGCGCGTTCCACTTTTCCCCCTTCCCCTTGTGCTCTTTCCCGGCAAGGTTCAGACGCTGCGCGTCTTCGAGCCGCGCCATCGCGCCATGTTGCACGAATGCATGAGAAGCAATCGTCCTTTTGGGCTGGTTTTGGCCCGCAAGCCGGCTCGAGGTGAAGAAAAACCATTGCCCCATACGGTTGGTGTGTTTGCACACATTGCCCAAGTGGAGATGTTGCCCGATGGCACCTATGGCATCGGCGTTTACGGCGGAGATCGCTTTCGCGTCGAACAATTCCATCTAGACGAGCCTTATCTCACCGCCGAAGTCGTCACCCTGCCTCTGCTGGAGACGGAAAGCGAACAGAGCCAGATATTGGCCGGTCGCGTCCGACGCATGCTCGATGATTATCTGGAAGCGCTCACGCGAGCTTCGGGCTTCCGCTTTCAAATTCAGGAAATGCCGGAAACGCCTTTGGAAGTGGCTTATCTCACGGCTATGGTGCTGCAGATCAGCAACGAAGCCAAGCAAGAATTGCTTGTTCTCGACCATATTTCGCGGGTTCTCCGTCAGGAAATCATACACCTCGCTTCGGAATTAAATCTGATGGACTGGATCAACACCACCTTGTTCGCCACCAGCCTCACCGGATTTGGCAGCGAGGGTTGGATGAATTTGAATTGACCGTGGCCCTGATCGACACGCACCGCCGCGATGCATATCGCGTCCTTGCCATTAGCGACAAGGTTGAACCGCGCATTTATGGCCCACAGGTGCGAAAATTTGCCGGTGACGTAGACTTTATCGTGGGTTGCGGCGACCTGCCCTATTACTATCTTGAATACATTGTGACAGTGTTGGGCAAGCCGCTTTATTATGTGCACGGAAACCATGACCGCCCCGAACATCGCTCCAACAGAACTGTGGTCAAAGAGCCGCCCGGCGGCGTGAATCTGCACGGCGTTACGCGCATGGTGGATGGCTTGATCATTGGCGGTTTGGAAGGTTCGCACCGTTATAACCAGAATCCCAGGTATCAATACACCCAAAACGAGATGTGGATGCAGGTGCTTACCTGGGCGCCCAGCTTATTGATGAATCGCCTGCTCTACGGACGCGCCATCGATGTATTGATCACCCACTCGCCGCCCTTTGGCATTCACGACGCCAAAGACAGGCCTCACATCGGCTTTCACGCCTTCCTGGCGTTCATGCGTTGGTTTCGGCCCCGCTATTTGTTGCATGGTCACCAACACGTCTACAGCAATCGCACCGTCACCCGTTCGCGCTACGAATCCACCGAGATCATCAATGTCTATCCTTACCGCTTGCTCGATTTGCATTTTGGGCGAGAAGATGGGTGATCGAGGTGGAGCCGAATCTCAGACTAATTTCGAGTGAACGCGGCCATGAATGATCTCGACGCGGCCAAACGTCATCAGCAGGAAGCCTTGCTCGCCGCGCAATTTGGCGCCGACGCGCCCGCCACGCGCGAATTCAAGCGGGCGCGCACAAAAGCCTTTCTCAACGATGTCGTGGCGTTTTTACGGGGATACCAAAATCATCTCTTGGAATTTGGGCGTTTGAGCGGTGCGGTGGCTGTGGGAGAACCGGTGGACTTGGGATTGCAAGAAGTGCCTTTGGAGAAAATTCGGGGCAGTGTGGACCGGTATCGCGACTTCGATCTTGCATTTTTGCCCCGGCATAGCGCATTGCGCGATCGTTGGGAGCGCGTGGCCACGGCGCGCAGCCAGGGTTTGCCCATGCCGCCGGTCGAATTGTATAAGATCGGCGACATTTATTTCGTGCGCGACGGCCATCATCGCGTGTCGGTGTGTCGGGCGCGAGGCGATAAGACCATTCAGGCCCATGTCATGGAGCTCACCTCGCGCGTGCCTTTGCACCCCGGCCTAAAACCCGACGATCTACCCGCTGTCGAGGCCTATGCAGACTTTCTACGCGTGACCGAAGCCGACAAAATTTTGCCAAATGTGGATTTGCGCCTGACGCAACCCAAACTCTATGCTCGCTTGCTTCGCCATATTGCGCTTTTTCGCTATCTCAACCGCAAGCCGGGCGAAAAACCGCGCGAATGGCGCGATGCCGTTCGCGCCTGGCACGAACAATTGTATACGCCCATTATGGAGATCATCGAAAAGAATCGGGTGATGAAACGCTTTCCCGACCGCACGCCCACTGATCTCTATCTTTGGATTGTAACCAACTTTCGCCGTCTCAAGAAACATCTGCCGCGGGAAGAAGAGATCGAAGACATCGGGGATGATCTCGATTGTTATCTGGCGCCGTTCATCAATTTGTAACGCTGTGATGACCTGACCGGTTTTGAAATTAGACCGCGGACACCCCGCGCTTATACACCTCGCCCACCAAATTCACGCCATATCGATACACCAAATCGCGATAATCGTCGGTCTCTAGAACCAAAAAATCGGCCTGATAACCCGCAGCCAACGCGCCTACCTGACGCCCTAACCCCACGGCATGGGCCGCGTTTATCGTGACTGCGGTCAAACATTCGGCTGGGGTCATGCCCATATAACGAGCGGCCAGAGCCATCATCATGGGCATCGATTCGCACCAACTCGTGCCGGGGTTCAAATCTGTGGCCAGGGCCAACGCGCCGCCCATATCAATGAACGCGCGCGCGGGCGTGAAGCGCGTGTGACCAAGCCCAAAGGGCGTGCCCGGCAGAGCCACGCCCACCGTTTCCGAATTGGCCAACAGGCGCAGTTCTTTCTCTCCGGTGCGCACAAGGTGGTCCACCGACGTCGCGCCCAGCTCCACCGCCAGGCTCGTCCCGCCCATGGGTTCAAATTCATCCACATGAAGTTTCAAATCCAAACCATGTCGCCTGGCCGATTCGAGGATGCGTCGCGTTTGCTTTACATCAAACACGCCTTGTTCACAAAACACATCGCAAAACTGCACCCCGCGGCGCTGATACGAACGCCCATCCCTGAGCGTCACCCTGTAGACCATATACGCGATCTCCGGCAACATCTCCTCCACAACCATATCGACATACGCATCGGGATCCTCCTTGTATTCGGGCGGGATCGCGTGCGCGCCCAAAAACGTGCACACCAAATCCATGGGATGTTCTTCATCCAGTATATTGATGGCGTCCACCAACTTGCGCTCCGACTCCAACGCGAGACCATAACCGGTCTTGATCTCGGCCGTGGTCGTGCCGTGAGCCATCATGCGGTCCAACCGGGTTTTCGTCTCGGCCATGATCTGGTCGAGTTTGGCCTCGCGCGTGGCTCGCACTGTAGACAAAATGCCCCCGCCCGCGGCCATAATCTCCATATAGGTGGCGCCGGCGATGCGTTGTTCAAACTCGTCTGTGCGCTTGCCCACCCACACCGCGTGCGTATGCGGATCCACAAATCCGGGAACCACCGCACAACCTTGGGCGTCGACGATTTGCTTGGATTGAAAACGAGATTCCATCTCGGCTCGCGGCCCCACGGCCACGATGCGGCCCCCGCGGATGGCTATGGCCGCATCGTTTTTACGAACAAGCTCGCGCATCGAGCGGCCATGTCGGGCCTTTTCGCTCGCAGGCGGGGTGACCAATTCGGCGATATTGAGAACAAGGGTGTCGATGGAGTCCATAAGGCGCTCGTTTTGTCCTGAAAATAGCGTCCAAAGTCTGTAAGATTCGGTTGGTCGGGCAAGAAAATGGAAAATGCGTTCGAGACAGCGCGAACCGTGGGCCCCTGAGGCCGTAAACCGGGCGCGACGGCCCGCCTTATTCGTCGCGAGCCCGGTAAAATCGGGCCAGCATTCGATCCATAAGAGCGGGAAAGAGCGTGGCCGAAAGCACGAATACGCGGTCGAACAGGGTGGCGTAGGCGTCGCGCGGCTCGCGCTGCGCCGCGCGCACAATCGCGCGGGCCGTCACTTCGACGGGCGTCCGGCGCACCTTGCCGCGACTCTCATGCGTGGCGTCGCCCGTCAATTCATGTTTGGTCATATCGGTGTCGGTGACGCCCGGATAAAACGTGACGACGCGAATATTTTTGCCGCGCAGCTCCAGGCGCATGGCTTCGGAAATCGCATTGAGCGCGAACTTTGAGGCGCAATAAATGCCTGCATTGGGCATGGCGCGACGGCCAATGATGGAGGAGATATTGATGATCAACCCATCTCTCTGCGCTTCCATGCCGGGCAAGACGGCCTCGATAACGTGAATCGCGCCCCAAAAATTGATCTCAAACAAAAGGTGCGCCTTTGCCATATCGATCGCGCCCACTGGGCTGCGCATCCCCACGCCGGCATTGTTCACCAGAATATCGACCGCACCAAAATGAGTCTCAAGTTGGGCCACGGCTTGTTCGACCTCCTCGCGAACCGATACATCCGCAACCAGAGGCAACGCTTCCACGTTGGGGTTTTGGTTCAGCTCTTCGGCCAACGCGACCAGCCGTTCTTGCGACCGCGCCAGCAGGCCAAGACAAACCGGATAACGCGCGAACGCGCGCGCAGCGGCCGCGCCAATGCCGCGCGACGCGCCGGTGATGAGAATCGTTCGGGAAGTCAAATTCATCGAGATGGAACCGACGGATAATGGGCGAAAAAAACGCTTTCGTGTCGGGCTTGAGCCCGACGCGAAAACCGTTGATTGGTCGACGCGCTTGGGGTGAGATTCAGCGCTCTTTCATGCCTGTAAGCAAACCCGTAACCACAACGCGATGGGTGTTGGAAGAGGGCGGCCAACAGGTGATGATCGTGAGCTGAGCGCGCTCGGTGGGGGCAAGATAACGGGCGTTGTACCGACGTTGTTCGGGCGATGCATCGCGCTCGGGCATTCGCTCCCAGCCATTCACCCGGTAGATGAATTGCCGGCCCGAAGCGTCTTCCACGATCATCTCTGCACCCAGCCCAAAATTCACGCCCGGCTCACCCACGCGACTGAGCGAGCGAAACACCGCGCCCTCAATGTTATTATGTCCCGAAAACACCATGTTGCCATCTTCGCCCGGATAAACCGAGTTGATATGATGACCGACCGCATGGCTGGCCACTTGCCATTCACTCATCAGCTCGCGGCCAACATATGCTTCGTCCCAACCCACCGGAACAACAGGCGCGTTTAGATTTAGGGCCGGAATGATCAAGCGCGCCGGTTCGCGCCCTCGACCCAAAGCCATAGGCGCAATGGTGGGCAATGCAACCGGGCCGCGCCGATCGATGCGTTGAAACGCCGCATGCGTTGGCGTCGGCCGGAGAAGCAAAGGGAGCGCGCGCGGCGATTGTTGCAGCAAAGCGCGCTCCTCGCGAGGCTCGCTATCGGCGATGGGGGAAGGCGGCGCGGCGGTTGCAGCCGCCAAAACCCTGGTTGGCGTGGAAACGAGAGCCTGAGCAGCGGTGAGCGCGGGCGGAGCGGGCGTGAACCTGGCCGCGGACGCCTTACGCGGGGTGGGCGTCCAGGTGGCGACCAAACGCTTCGCGGGCAAAGCATCGACGCTCTCGGTTCGCCCCACGCAACTCGCGGATAAACCCATGGCGAACGCCAAAACGGCCAGGCCCCAGGTCGCGCCTCGCCCATCGCCTTTCAGATGAAAAAGCCTCTTCCGAAATCTTGCACGATGCGCCAAATGCATTGCTTCAAACCGCATGTTTCATCTTAATTTAGAGGCGAAACGCTGGCGAAATTTCAACACCTTGGGCGCAATAACCACCTGACAATATCCCTGATCAGGATGTCGGGCGAAATAATTTCGATGATATTCTTCGGCCCGAAAAAACTCGGTGAAGGGGCTCAATTCGGTGACCAAAGGGCGCGACCAAACGCCCGCCGCCTCAATTTCGGCCATCACCTGCTGTGCGGTCTGTTTTTGCGCCTCATCATGATAAAAGATCACAGAGCGATATTGCGACCCTACATCCGCGCCTTGCCGGTTAAGGGTTGTGGGATCGTGAATGGTGAAAAAAATCTCCAGAAGCTCGCGATAGGAAACCACGCCTGGATCAAAGGCCATCTGCACCACTTCGGCGTGTCCCGTGGCCCCACTGCAAACCTGTTCGTAAGTGGGGTGTGGCGCATGCCCGCCTGCATATCCCGGCTCAACCCGCTCAACCCCCTTCACCAGCGCATACACCGCTTCGAGGCACCAAAAACAACCGCCTCCCAACGTGGCGATCTCGCGCGAGGATCGGTGAATTTGTCTCTGCTGGCTCATATAGCCAATAATACCAGAAATCGGCGCAAATGAAAACCCATCTCCTCTTGTTACAAGAATCATGACCCATGCTCGACTTTATATCCCTGGCCCCACCGACGTGCCGCAGGACGCGCTCGAGGCTCAAGCCCAGCCCTTGATGGGGCATCGCAGCGCAGAGTTCGCGACGCTGTTTTATCGCCTGGCCGACAAACTCAAACGCATCTTGCACACCGAACAACACGCTTTCATTGTCACCGCATCGGGTTCTGGATTGCAAGAGGCCGCGGTGCGCAATGCGGTGCGGCCTGGCCGCAAGATTCTCAACATGGTCGCAGGCGCGTTTGGCGATCGCTGGCACAAGATCGCCATCGCCAACGGCTACGAATCGGTGCGCGTCGACTTGGCCTGGGGCCAGCCTGTGCGGCCCGAGGATGTGTTGGCCGCCCTGGATAAAGGCGGTTTCGACGCGGTCGCCATTGTCCATAACGAAACCAGCACCGGCGTCATCAGCCATGTGGCCGAGATCGCGCGCGCGGTTCGAGACAAACATCCCGACGCGTTGCTCCTGGTGGATGGCGTCTCATCGGTGGGCGGCGCGCCTCTCTATTTCGACGACTGGGGTCTAGATCTCGTGCTGACTTCATCGCAAAAGGCGCTCGCGCTCCCCCCTGGCCTGGCTTTCGCCGCGGTTTCCCATCGCTTGTTGCAACGAGCCGCTGAAATCCCCCATCGCGGCTGGTATTTCGATCTGCTCCTCTTGGAAAAATACTTTCGCAACGGTCGCACCACGCCCGCCACCCCAGCCATCACGTTGCTTTACGCGGCCGACCGCCAGTTCGACCGCATTCTTGCCGAGGGGTTAAACGCGCGTTGGGCCAGACATCGACGTTGCATGGAAATGACCCACGCTTGGGCCAGCGAGCGCGGGTTCACTCGCTTTGCCGAACCCGGTTACGAATCGCCCACTGTCACCTGTCTGAAAAACGATCGCGGTCTCGACCTCGCCGAGTTCATCGCCCGCGCAAGGGCGCGCGGCATGATCATCGGGGCGGGTTACGGACCACTGAAAGGCGAAACATTTCGCATTGCGCACATGGGTGAACGCAAGCCAGCCGACATGGCCGCGCTTTTCGCCGTCCTGGATGAACTTTTCTAACAGGCGAAGCTTTGCTCCCCCGCCTTGCCCTCCCTTTCTTCTTCACGAAACGACGATGACGCTCAAGAAAACGATTTCATAGACATAATACCCCAATTTCTCGGGGTTTCAACCGTTATTTCACCCAAAACCCCGCCATTTTAAGATCGCCGCGCCCCCGCTGAAATCGTTTTCAACAGGGAGGGCCTCACCGCCTCGCGCCTTGCAGGCTCAAGAGAAGCCAATGGCCCCGCAAGCCCCTCGCCCCCAAACCAAAAACGCGTCTGCACCTTGCGCATTTGTGCGCAATGGACGTTTCGCCCTCCGCGGATTTTCCTAAAGCGCGTCGCGGCCCACAACATTGACCGCGGTCGAAAAGCGCGGTCTATTCATAAACCGGCCCCGCCAAATTCGCCAAAGCCGTGGGATTCTGCACGATGATGCGTCGGTAACCCAATTGCACCCAACCCTCGCGTTTGAAATCGCGCAAAATCGCGCTGATGGTTTCGCGATAGGTTCCCAATATTTCGGCCAAAGCCTGATGACTGATGCGCACTTCGCGATTCTGAGCGCGCCGATGCTGACGAAGCAATTCCGCTGCAAGTCGTTCGGGCAATCGACGATACGCCACCTCTTCCAAACGATTCTCCACCTGGGCGAGACGGCGGCCAAGCGTGCGTAAAAGGCCCAGCGCAATGATGGGATGCCGCTCGATGAAGAGTTGAGCATGCTCCGCGCTCAGCTCCCACAAGGTGCATGGCTCTACAGCCTGCGTATAGAGCTTCTCATTGGGCTGAAGATGGTAAAGCGCTTCGCCCCCAAACACCGCACCGGCGGGCAATCCGCCAATGGCCACGCTACGGCCATCTTTTTCGATGATCATCAATTGAATATAACCCTCGATCAAAATATACAAATGATCGCTCATCTCTTCCGGCGCGGCAGCGCTGTCATCCGGGTGCACCCGGCGAATCCGGATCGCTCGACCAAAGGCGGGGTCTTCCCGCGGCAACTGCGCAAATAATTCGGGGAATTGTTCGTTGGGGATTGGGTTGACGATTTCTTTCATTGCTAGATTGTCCAGTGGCTTTGGGATGGCCTCCTCCCACTCTAACATCGTGGTTGCCGCCTCGCGCATGGTCAAGATGTGTGAGCCAATGTCATCACGACGCCCACACCAGCAAAGAATGAAGCGCAAAAATCCATCTCGAATAACGAATGGAATGTAACTTCCCAATTTTAGTCGGAACTAATCAAAAAAGCAATCCCTCGGAGCAGGAGAAATGAAAGGACGACAATAGACCACAACGATTGGAGGATCCGCGCGATTTATGCTATGATCCATCATAAGAAAGCGCACTCTATACTACCCGTTGTGCAACTTTTTCAAAAGTATGCGGCCGAAGCGCGGGAAACGACCCTTCATCGAACAAATCATCATGACGATAGGGCGAAAACAGCCCCCGAATAGTGCGCTATGGCCATCGGAAAGCGTTGCACATCGGGCATTCTAATTTGACCGAAGTCATCGAACAAGCATGTCCAGTTTAGCAATGTTTCAAGGCCTTGTTGTGGATGAATCTGGCAGGCCGGTGGATGTGGCCTGGGTGGGCGCCGACGCCTGCTATGTGGTGGAAGAAGATGGATTCAGGCGCCACATCGACGCGGAGCAAGTGGATCGGGCGGTGCTGCGCTGGCTCAAGGAGCAAATCATCGCCAATCGCGAGATGGCGGTGCGCGGCACATTGGAATTGATGGGGAAAGACGATATTTTCACAAAAACCGCGCTGGAGTTCGCCATCGACCATCTCGACGAACGGGTGGACGAACCCCTGCCCATCGAACTCGTCGAGTTGCTACGCTCCTTCGGCTTTCAGGTCGTCCTCGATTTTCATGGCGACGTGGTGGCCATTCGGGCGGCGTCTATGGAAGAAGAGGATTAGCGCGCAGCAAAACGCGCTGGCCTGAAGCGGGGAGACAAGATCGTCCCCCCATCGCGCGCCCGCTTATGAGGCGATAAAACGCGCTTGCCAACCAGCGTATTCAGGCCTGGGCTTCATCCGCGATCCGCACCCAGGCGCGCTGAAAAGCGCGAGCCCGCGTGATGATTTCGGCCTGGGTCCATGAATCGTTGGAAATGAGCGAATCGTCCACAATGACTCCGGCCGCGCCGGCGCGAGCGTAATCGGGCGCTTGCTCAGGGCTGATGTCGCCCGCTGCGAGCCAAATGACCCCCGGCGTCAATCGGCGAAGGTTTTGTAAATGTTCGGGGCCAAACACTTCCGCCGGCGCCAGCACAAGGATGCGAGCCCCCACCGCCGCGGCCTCGATGGCCTCGGCCGAAGACAACACGCCCGGCGCATAGACCACGCCCAACTCGCGAGACCGCGCATAGGCCGCGGTGGTGAAATAGGGACCCAACAAAAACTGCGCGCCGGCCGCACATGCAGCATCTACATCCTCCCTGGTCAAGACATTGCTGGCGCCCACCAGCATGTGTTGACCCGCTCGTTCGCGCAATCGAGCTATCGCGGCCAACGATGTTTCTCCCACATATGCGACCAACGTGGCGAAAACAGGCGAAGCCAACAACGCATCGCCCACCTCGACCATCTCGGCCAATGAAAGGTCGCGCCGGATATGAGCGATAATCCCGGCCTCGAATATGCGATCGATAATATTCATCATCTAAATCACGTCTCTACTCTCTCGTCGATTCAAGACGCTCTGCGCTGGTCGACGACGCGTTTCAAACGCTCGAACCACAATTCGGGCGTCCACCATCGCCACCAAGGCGCCAATGCGCCATCGGCTTTCCATTCGGCAATGGCCGCGCGCGTCTTTTCATAACCCAGCTCGATGTGCTCGGCCGTATGGCTGAAATCCCATACTGGCGTAAACTCTTCGGCCTGAAGATGAATGCGCCGGACGGGCACGCGCGCGGCTTCGGCCAGCGCCATCTCGAGATAAGCCTGGCGGGCCGCGGCCGTCGAGGCCACTTTTATCACAATATTGGCCAAGCCGCGGCCCGCCAGAGCCAGGCCGCGTTCATCCGCCAAATCGAGGGCCACTATCTCGGTTGCGCCCTGGCGGATGGCCGGTTCGATGGGTAGATTGCTAACAAAACCGCCGTCGGTCAACAGCCGGTCGCCCGATTCGATGGGCGGGATCCAGGGTGGTATCGCGGCCGAGGCCAGCAAAGCATCGAGCACTTTGTCGTTGGGATCAGCGCCAAACAGGGCCGCGCTTTTATGATTGAGATCGGTGGCCACCACAATAAGCCGGCAGTGTTCTAGATCGCCAAAGCGCAGCTCGGGATCGATATCGTGCGAAACGAGAAAATCGCGTAAACGATAATAATACTGCCTATCGGGCATGTGCAAGAACACCCGCGCGGTGACCCAGGCCTGATTGGAAGACAAAATGGGGTCTTGTGCGGCTTCGCGCCAGGTCTGACAAAGCGCCTCGATGCTGCGCTCGTTGGGGCCATAGAGCGCAAGATACGCCGCGTTCATTGCTCCGATGGATGTGCCAACAACCATCTCGGGTCGATATTCCGCCTCGATAAGCGCCTTTAGCGCGCCTGCTTGAAGAGCGCCGCGCGAGCCGCCGCCGCTAAGAACAAAGGTGAACATGTCACACACTGCACCCGCTGGGAATTTCCAAAGCGGGAAATTGGTCTTCGCGCACATCCACGCCCACCACCACATTTCGACCCAATGTGGCTCCGGCGGGAATGCGCGCGCGCTTGCCCACCAAGGTGATGCCGGTGTTCAGGATGTCGGGCAGGTCTTTGTTGGGCGCGTTGTCGTGGCCGTAGCCCACGCGCGCGCCTTCGCCCACGAGCACCTCCTTATCGATGATGGCGCGCTCGACGCGCGCGGCGGGAGCGATGACCGCGTCGTTCATCAAGATGCTATCGATCACTTCCGCGCCCTCATGCACATAAGCGCCCGGCCCGATGATGGAACGAAGCGCCCGGCCCATAACCCGCGCGCCATCGCAAAGCAGGTTGCCATTGACTTGCGCATCGGGGCCAAGCAACACGGGCGGCCGCTGCTCGGAGCGCGTATGAATCACCCAACGCGGATCATCGAGATCCAATGCGGGGATTTCGGCCAACAATCCCATGTTGGCTTCATAATAGGCGGGCACCGCGCCCACATTGGTCCAATAGCCCTCGAATTCGTAAGCATATACGCGTTTGCGTCGCACCAGGCGCGGGATCACCTCGCCGCCAAGGTGTCGCATTTTTTCACCCGGCCCTGAAAGGGCGTCGATAAGCGCGGCCGGCGAAAAGACATAGATGCCCATGCTGGCCAAAGTTAAACGCGTGCGACGAGGCTTTTCCTCGAAACGCGAAATACGACCATCCGCGTCGGCCGCGATCATGCCAAAACGGTGGGTCTGATGCGCGGGCACCGCGCGCACGGCGATGGTCACATCGGCCTTGCGATGTTTGTGAAACTCGATCATCGGTTCGTAGTTCATCTTATAGATGTGGTTGCCGGCGAGGATTAAAATATAATCCGCCCCGCTCTCGCGCACCACATCCAGATTAAACCGCACCGCGTCGGCCGAACCGCGCTGCCACGCGCCCCGATCTTCGGCGCTGCTCTGATAAGGTTGCAAAAGCCGCACCCCGCCTTCGGCCCGGTCCAGATCCCAGGGTTTGCCCGCGCGAATATGCTCGTTGAGAGAGCGAGGCATGTATTGCGTCAGCACTGCGACATTGGTGATGTTCGAGTTGACGCAATTGGATAGGGGAAAATCGATGATGCGATATTTGCCGCCGAACGGCACGGCGGCCTCGGCTCGATGAGCCGTCAATACATGCAAGCCGGGCGCCGCGCCACCGGCCAGGATCATCGCCAACACGTTCATGGTTTGGTTTCCTGTAAGGGAGGAGATGCGTCGGTCAGGCCGAAGCCGAATGGTTGTTGGATGCAAGCACGCCTTCGCGGCTGACCGTGGCCCCGCTGGGCACGCGGCCATCCTTGGCGGATGCAAAGTGTTCTTCATCAACGTCGGCATGGACAAGCACATTGCGCCCAATATGAATGCCTGTAGGAATATGCGCATTGCGCCCGATCACCGTGACGCCGGTGTTCAACTTGTCCGGCATCTCGAAATTCGGGGTCATATCATCGCCTTCGCCCACGCGCGCGCCCGCGCCCACCACGATCTCTTTATCGAGCACCACGCGATCGAGCACCGCGCCGGGGCCGATCCAGGTGTCGTTCATGATGACGGATTCGCGCACGACCGCGCCCGGCGAAACATAGACGCCCGGCGACAACACCGAGTGCTCAACCAGGCCGTGTATGGTGCAACCATTGCTGACCAAAGAGCGCACAACGCGGCCATGAATGCTGCATTTCATTGGCGGTCGCTCCTGACTGCGCGTGCGAATCACCCAACTCGAATCCCAAAGGTTGAGCGGGCTATCGGGATCACAGAGCGCGAGCGAGGTGCTCCAGTAGGCGTCCACCGTGCCTACATCCACCCAATAACCTTCAAAGGGATACGCGTAGACCCTGTCCCGCTTGATCATGCTGGGAATGATGTGCTTTCCAAAGTCGAGATCAGGGTCTTTTTCATGGCCTTCGCGCAAACGTTGGGCCAGCTTCTCAACAGAAAAGACATAGATGCCCATGTTGGCCAGCGTGCCCTTATCACGATCTTTCGGCTTTTCATGAAATTCGGTGACCCGGCTCTGCTTGTTCACGGTGAGAATGCCGAAACGATCCGTCTCTTCCAGGGGCACGTTCATGACTGCAAGAGTGAGATCCGCGTCCTTTTCCTCGTGCAAGGCCAACATAGGGCGGTAGTCCATTTTGTAAATGTGATCGCCGGAAAGGATCAGCGCCACATCAGCCTCGCGCTCCAAAAGATAATCCAGGTTTTGATACACCGCGTCGGCTGTGCCGCGATACCAGCCCTGACGCCCTCGCGCTTGATAGGGCTGCAACAGCCGCACGCCCCCCCATACGCGATCCAAATCCCAGGGTTTGCCAATGCCAATGTGTTGGTTGAGCGAATGGGGCCGATATTGTGTGAGGATGGCCACATCATAGATGCCGGAGTTCACACAATTGGATAAGGTGAAATCAATAATGCGATATTTGCCCGCAAACGGCACCGATGGTTTCGCCCGTTTTTCAGAGAGGACAGTCAGGCGAGACCCTTCGCCACCCGCCATGATCATGGCCACCACGCGCATGACGCCACCTCGTTGTTGTGAATGATAAGGAAAAAGCAAAGATGCAATGCGAGCCGCTCTTTCGCGCAAGCGTCGCATTGGATATTGATATTGGATATTGGGTATTGGGTGTTGGATATTGGGTTTTGATTTTTTTCAGCCTCAAGCCTAACAAAAATTGAGGGAACTTGCAAGAGACGGCCGCGAGCGCGCGCGAATGTTGCGCGTTCGACTATCTTGCTGTAAAGTCTTTTGGTTTTCTGACCTCCTCACAATTCATCCAACCTTCATCCCATCATGTTGAAGATATTCCATCGCACACAACGACCTGAACCCGAAGTGCTGGCTCACTGGGGCCGCAACCAACCCTGCTGGTGCGGCAGCGGCAAAAAATATAAACTGTGCCATATGTCTAAAGATCAGGCCAAGAAATAAGCGCTGACCGTTTTTGCCGCTCAACGCGTGCCGGGGCCGTATGGGCCGGCGGGTTGCGCCTCGATTTTGGGAAACAGATCGCGAGGAAACTCGTCGATGCGCTCGGGCCCCAGCTCCAACAGCCGGTTCCGCAAATCGCGGGCGAGCGCGTGCAAATGCGCCACATTCACCCCTTGACAACGCGCGGGCAGGCGCTGAAACTTATTGATGGCGCGACGGAGCACTTTATCGGCCCCCGTGAAGTTCTCTTGTTGAATGTGGTGCAGGGCTATGGCCAATTGCAATATGCCCTGATATAAATCCCGGCAGTCGCGCGATTCTGCGAACCAGGCCGCTTCCAGGGCGTCGTGACATTGATAATATTCGCCCCGGTTAAAGAGCGCCAAACCCTCGCGCACCAGTTCGGGCAAAGGTTCGTCGCAGCCGCGAATATGGTCGCCTGGCTGAAGATAGCGCGCGGCCAAGGCAGGGAATTCGCGCACGAAGCGGCTTTTCGACCATACGTAATCGCATTGCGCGCGCCGCGCCGCTTCGCGAGCCGCCACATTGACATGCGGGCCGAACGCGATGATTGGCACGCCGCGCGTCCATTTGCGCGCGTAATGGATGGCCGCAATCCAATCTTCTTGCTCGGCCGCGCCCATCTCCACCACGGCCAGGGCGGGCACTTCGCCCAACCCTTCGGCCAATGAGGCCGCATCCTCCACCACTTGCACGCGACCGCCCAACCTTTCCACCACATCCTGAATGCGCGAGGCGAAAATGAGATCGCGAGCATAAAGAAGCACGGTTTTGCCAGCATTCATAAAGCGAAGTTTTTTTCACATGAGGCGGGATTCGCCACAGGGGCGTCTTTATCGAAGCGCCGCCCTTGTGGCATGATGAAAAACGCCGTAAACGGTTGACGACGCGCGCTTGGGTTATTATATCATAACCCCTGATTATGCTTGGTGATGAAGCCGCCATTGGGCTTGCGAACGGCTTCATTGCAAAGCCCGGAGCCCTTCGTATAGTCGTAAATTTGTCGCCGCTCAGTATTATGTCAAAAGATATCGTTTTCCGCCGCCTTTCACCCTTTTTCTAAGCAAAATCCGCCTATAACCGCGCGAGTTTGAACAGGCTGGCGAACATCCCGCCAACTTCTGGAAAATCCGCGAAAAAACCAATGGCTATACGAAAAACGCTCGTCCTCATCAACCCGCCCCCCACCTTCCGAAAACGCCGCGCTTTGCGCGCACCGCTCCTGATTTTCACCGCATCGAGCATTGGCCCTCATATCGAATTTGACGGTGCACTTGATGACCATGAATCGATTCTCCAAGCCCCAGCGCTTGCTGTTGGCCGCCATTTTGCTCACGGCCTTCGCCATCCGTTTGCATCGCCTGGGTGTGGAAAGTCTTTGGTACGACGAGACGGTTAGTGCACTGCTGGCCGCCAAGCCGTTGGCCGAAATGTGGGCGCACACCGCGCGCGATATTCATCCACCACTTTACTACGGCTTGCTTCATTTCTGGACGCAAGGGGCCGGCAATTCCGAGTTTGCACTGGCTTATTTTTCGTTGATCTTCGGTTTGATCGCGGTGGCGCTCGCGGCTCATTTGGGATTGAGCGTTTACGGCCCACGCGTGGGATTGATGGCCGCTCTGTTCATGGCCATCAATCCCTTTTTTGTGTGGTATGCTCAAGAAGTGCGCATGTATTCGCTGGGGGTCGTTCTATTGCTGGGCGTTCTCATCGTCACCTGGCGAATTTTAGTACACCATGATCTGAAGCCAGGACGTCGCATCGAGACCGGCCATGTCAATTCAAGCCCCGCATCATGGATCACAACCTCGTCGTCGCACAGCGCGGCCATCCGTCAATGGTTCGCGCCCGGATGGCGGTTTTACGCGCTTTATGCGCTGCTGGCCGCGACAAGTTTGTGGACGCTCTATTATACCGCGTTCGAGTTGGCCGCCGTCAGTTTCTTCGTCATTCCCTGGTTGTGGCGGCGGGCGCGGCGACGGTTATGGCCCTGGCTATTGGCGCAGGGGGCCGCGCTGCTCCTTTTTTCGCCCTGGTTGCCCATTGCCGCTCGTCAGGCCTTCGATCCGCCCGTGCCCCCCTGGAGAGAGGCCGAACCGCTGCTCACCTTGCTGGCCCGCTCGGCGCGCGAGGGCGTCACGGCCCTGCCTTTTGGTCAATCGCTGGATCCCTCCCTCTGGTGGCCGTTGGGCCTGCTCGCCTGTTTGCCGGCTGCGGCCGCGTTTGCGCACAAGAGTCGCCTGGGACGCGGTCGGGCCGGAACCCTGTTTCTTTGGGTGAGTCTGTTGGGGCCGCTGGCTCTGATCTTACTGGCGTCTCAGAGCTTCAGCCCACTTTATCATGTGCGCTATCTTCATCTTTACAGCGGCGTTTTCCCCATCCTCACGGCCGCAGGTCTCATTGCACTCGCGCACTCGCCCTCTCGCTCTCTCGCCCTTTCGCTCGTTCGCCCTTTCCTCGCCTTCGCGTTCGCGCTCGCGCTCTTCGCTGGCGCGGCGATCAGCTTGAACCAATATTTCACCAACCGCTTCCAGTATGAAGCCGCGGACGATCTACGAGGGGCCGTGCGAGCGATTTATGATCATCTCGGCCCCCGCGACGCGGTGCTGATCAATGCCGGCTACGTTTATCCCGCCTTTCTTTACTACTGGCCTGGCGACATCGCCTGGATGGGTCGGCTCAGCGAGTATCCGCCGCAGCCATCGCCTTACGGGCAAGGCGCGGTGGTCGTGCTCACCGGCCATGTAGATGGCGAACCAGACATCGGCTGGGGCGATCCAGCCAGCGACTTTTACGCCATCTCGGCCGACGAAACCGCGGCCCGATTAGAGCAACTGTTTGCACAAACAAACACCGTGTGGCAATTGCGCGCGTACGATACAGTGAACGATCCCGCCGGCTTTATCCGCGATTGGTTGGAAGCGCATGGCGACAATTACTTTGATCAAGTCTTCCCGGGCCTAACCTACGCACGCGTGCAGGCCTGGCGCACATCGACGCGACCCCGATTGCAACCGCCTGTCATCGGTCATCGGCTCGAGGCGGATTTCGAACAACGCATTCGTCTGTTGGGCTATGATCTCATGCCCGATCCCCCGCAACCGGGGCGACCGCTGCGACTCACCCTTTATTGGCGGCGCATTGGCCCCATTGACCGACCTTACAAAGTCTTCAATCAATGGCTTTCGGCCAACGATCAAATCGCGGCTCAGGCTGACGGACATCCAGGACTGGGCGCGTTCCCCACAAATCAATGGCTGGCCGATGAAATCATCGAATCCACCTTTGTTTTGCACCCGTCAACAAGCCCGCCTCCCGGTCCCTATCGTCTGATCACCGGCTTTTACGACGAAACCACAGGCCAACGTCTGCATTTATCCAATGGCGACGACGCAGTCATATTGCTTGAGTGGACATTGAACTAAACTGAGAACATGTTCGAGCAGGCGCGCTTCAGATCAACCCGGCGGTCTCCTCGAGACCAAACATGATGTTCATGTTTTGCACAGCCTGACCGCTCGCACCCTTGAGCAGGTTGTCTTCGCTCACCGTAACAACCCACCGGCCTGGTTTGGGCAATGGCGTGAGACCAACGGCGCAGCGATTCGTGTAAGTCGCGTGGCGCAATGTCGCGACCTGGCCCGGCGGAAGCAGATGCATGAATGGCTCGTCTGCATAAGCGTCTGCGTATAAATCGCGCACAGCTTGTTCAGAGAGCGTCGGATCGACATCAATGTAAATGGTGGACAAAATACCGCGATTGACGGGGATCAAGTGAGGTGAAAAAGTCACATCCAGGCCGGGCGCGTGCGGCCCCAGGATCAGCTCCATCTCGGCGATGTGGCGATGTGCATAACCGATGTTATAGGGCGTGAGGTTCTCGTTTGCTTCGACAAAATGACTACTCAAGCGCAACTTGCGCCCCGCGCCCGAGATGCCCGATTTCGCGTCCACGATGATGCGCGGCCCCAAAACGCGCGCCTTTGCCAGCGGCCACAGCCCCAGATTTACAGTCGTGGGATAGCAACCCGGGTTGCCGATGAGCGCGGCTTCTCGAATCTGCTCGCGATTCACCTCACACAGCCCATAAACGGCTTCGGCCAACAAATGAGGTTGGGTGTGTTCATGCTTGTACCAGCGCCGGTAGACTGATGGATCGGGCAAACGAAAATCCGCGGAGAGATCGATGGCGCGCACGTCTGCTGAACGCACGCGCGCGACCGCATCCATAGACGCAGCATGAGGTAGGCATAGAAAGATGACATCCGCCTTGTGCAAAGGCGCGTCCGCGAATCGAACGAGCCGCGTTTCATCGGGCGTGGGGTAAAGCTCCGACATGCGCTTGCCCGCGGATGATTCGGACGTAGCCCAAGCCACCCGCGCCTGCGGATGACGATGAATCAATTGTAGAAGCTCGAAGCCGGTGTAACCGGTTGCGCCAACAATGCCGATGGAAAGTTGCATAAATCCATTCTACTGCATGGTGGCCAACTCGCGCCAACGTTTGGCCGCGCCGCGTCGAATCAGCGCGGGATCGAAGTCCGCCAGGAATTCCCACCCCTCAAGCTTCAAACCCTCCACTGTTTTCTCGGTGAGATGAATCCGCAATGTGCGGCCATCGGTCATGATAATGAATGTCAGCATCTCATCGTCGCCATCATCGATGATTTTGGTGATGCAAGGACGATCGACGCCCAGAGGTTTTCGAAAGACCTCGGCTGAGCAACGAGCGCAAAAGGCGAGGTCTGCATCGCACAAGCTCCGATCCATGACGATGATCATAATGGCCTCCGATTTTGAAGCATCGGGCGAAAAGGCTAATTCATCTTATGTGACTTTTGACCATGCGTCTATGATCTAAGACATAATCCACAGGGGTGATGGTCGCCATGACGCGACGCGCATTTCAAGCGCGCGTATGTCCATGTTATAATAAACAAGTCCTTCATCAAAAGTGTTTTCAGCTTTCCGTCGAGCCCGCAAGTTCGCCCCGATTCACTTGTGGGCGTTATTTTGCAGCCTGTTGCATTCTGAGCGGGGAGCGAAAGAGAGGAAAAGAAAGGATCGAGGCGGCATCGCCACAATCAAATATCCGACGACGCAAGGAGGCGTTATGGCAGTAAGAACGAAAAAATCAAAAGAGAAGACGCGCGCGCGGCCTTCGGATAATCTCACGGATGAGCATCTCTTGCACATGTATCGCATCATGATGCTCAGCCGGAAACTGGACGAACGCAGCTGGGTCCTCAATCGACAGGGGAAAGCGCCGTTTCATATTTCGGGCATTGGACACGAGGCGCTGCAGGTGGCCGCGGCGCAGGCTATCAGACCCGGTAAAGATTGGGTCTATCCTTATTATCGCGATCTGGCTTTTTGTTTGGCTCTTGGCATGAAGCCGGTGGACCATCTCTACGCGCTCTTGGGCAAAGCGCCCGATCCCGGCAGCGGCGGCCGGCAGATGCCCTCGCACTTTTCCAGCCGCGAGCTGCGCATTGGCAGCGTCTCCAGTCCGGTCGCGACGCAGGTGCCCATTGCCGCGGGCACGGCCATGGCCAGCAAGCTGCGGGGGTTGGATGAGGTCACGGTGGTCTGCCTGGGCGAAGGCTCCACCAGTCAGGGCGATTTTCACGAGGGTCTCAACTGGGCCGGAGTGCATAAATTGCCGTTCATTTGCATCGTGCAGAACAACCAATATGCGATCTCGGTGCCGGTGGCCAAGCAAATGGCCGTGAAAAGCGTGGCCGACCGCGCCGCGGCTTATGGCGTGAAAGGCGTGGCCGTGGACGGCAACGACGCGCTGGCCATGTACGACGTCATGCACGAGGCCGTGCAGCGGGCGCGGCGCGGGGAGGGCGCCACCCTCATCGAGGCCATCACCTATCGCCTCACCCCTCATTCCTCGGACGACGACGATCGCTCCTATCGCAGCCGCGAAGAGGTGGAGGCCTGGAAACGCCGCGACCCCATCTTGCTCTTCCGCCAAACCCTGCTCGAGCGCGGCATCCTGGACCAAGAAACCGCGCAGGCCATCGAAAAATGGGCCATGGACGAGGTGGACAAGGCCGAGATGGAGGCCATGCAAGCGCCGTATCCCGATGTCTCCACCCTGGAAGACCACGTTTACGGGCCGCTTCCGGCCTGGCAGGAGGGTTGAATCATGGCCATCATGAGCAATATCGAAGCCTTACGCGAAACCATGCGCCAGGAGATGCGCCGCGATGAGCGCATCATCATCACAGGCGAGGATGTAGGCCCGCGCGGGGGCGTGTTCCGCGCGACCATGGGCCTGTATGAGGAATTCGGCGAGGATCGAGTCATCGATACGCCCCTGGCCGAGCTCTCCATCGTGGCCACCGGCATCGGCATGGCCATGAACGGTCTGCGGCCCATCGTGGAAATCCAGTTCGCGGATTTCATCTTCCCCGCGTTCAATCAAATTCTCAGCGAGGCCGCGCGTATGCGTTATCGCACCCAAAGCGATTGGACCGTCCCCCTGGTGATTCGCGCGCCCTATGGCGGCGGCATCTCGGGCGGATTGTATCATTCGCAGTCGGTGGAAGCCTTTTTCGCGCACATTCCCGGCCTCTATGTGGTCGCGCCGGTCACGCCTTACGACATCAAAGGGTTGTTGCGGGCCGCGTTGCAGGTGGATGATCCGGTGCTGTTCTTCGAGCACAAGAAGACCTATCGTCTGATCAAGGGCGAAGTGCCCGAACATGATTATGTCGTGCCCATCGGCAAGGCCGCGATTCGACGAACCGGGCGGGATTTGAGTATCATCACCTATGGCCTGGCCATGCACGATTCGCTCAAGGCCGCGGAGATGGTCGCGGCCGAGGGCGTCGACGCGGAGGTCATCGATCTGCGCACGCTGAAACCACTGGACAAAGAAACCATCCTGAACAGCGTGCGCAAGACCGGCAAGGCCCTCATCGTGCATGAAGACAATCTCACGGGCGGCATCGGCGGTGAGATCGCGGCCATTATCGCGCAAGAGGCGTTCGAGTATCTCGACGGCCCCGTCACGCGGCTGGCCCCGCCCGATGTTCCGGCCATGCCCTTTAGCCATCCCTTGCAGGATGCGTTCATGCTCAATCCTCACAAGATCGCCGCGGCCATGCGCGAATTGGCCGCGTATTGAAAAATAGACGATGGGACGAGGGGGCTCAGGCTCATGGATGGTCTCTTCGTCCTATGGTCCCATCGTCCTTTCGAAGCGGGCTCGCCCGCCGTCGGATTGTATTTAAAAACAACACAGGCCTTTTGCGGCATTACTCCATACGAAGGACGCTTACCATGCCAACCCAAGTCACCATGCCCCAGTTGGGCGAATCGGTGGTGGAAGGAACCATCACCAAATGGCTCGTGAAAGAAGGCGAGCCGGTCAAGAAATACGATCCGCTGCTGGAAGTGGCCACCGACAAAGTGGACACTGAAGTGCCCAGCCCCGCGGACGGCGTATTGCTGAAAATCTATGTGGCCGAAGGGGAGACCGTGCAGGTGGGAACCCTCATCGCGGCCATCGGCGAACCGGGCGAAGCCTTGCCCGAAGGCCCCACAACCGAAGCCGCGCCCGCGACCCCAAGCGGCGACGGCCAGACCGCGGCCGAGGCCAAACCGGCCGCAGCCGAGGCGCCGAGCGATCTGGGCTTCATCAGCCCGGTGGTGGCCAAACTCGCGGCCGAGCACAACGTCGATCTCAGCAAAGTGAAGGGCACGGGGCTAAAGGGTCGCATCCGCAAGAAGGATGTGCTGGCCTATATCGAGCAACGAGAGAAAGAGGCCGCGGCCGAACCCGCGCTCGCTCCCTGGGAGCAGCCCGGCACGGGCGAACTCTTCAAGCCCACGCCGCCACTGACCCCAACCGAACCTGCGACGGCGCGCGCTCCCGCGGCGACCGCGCTTCAGGAAGGCGATCGCGTGGCTCCTCTCAGCCGCATGCGCCGTCTCATCGCCGAACACATGGTGCAATCCAAGCGCACATCGCCCCATGTGACCACGGTCTTCGATTGCGATATGACGGCCGTGGTGCGTCATCTCTACGCCAAACGCGATTCGTTCGCGCGCGACGGCGTCACGCTCACTTTCACGCCCTATTTCATCGCCGCGATCGTGGCCGCGCTCAAGAAACATCCCTACGCCAACAGCTCTTGGAGCGAGGAGGGCATCGTCTTGCACCGCGACATCAATGTGGGCATGGCCGTGGCCATCGACGATGGTCTCATCGTGCCCGTGATCAAGCAGGCCGACTCGCTCAACCTGCTGGGCCTGGCCCGCGCGGTGAACGACCTGGCGCAACGCGGCCGGGCCGGCAAGCTCAAGCCGGATGAGCTTCAGGGCGGCACATTCACCCTCACCAATCATGGCGTCAGCGGCAGTCTTTTCGCCACGCCCATCATCAACCAGCCCCAGACCGGCATCCTGGGCGTGGGCAAAATTCACAAAGCGCCGGTGGTGGTCAGCCGCGGCCACGCGCTCCTGCCCGACGCAGACGACGCCATCGTCATCCGACCCATCGTCTATCTTAGCTTCAGCTTCGATCACCGCGTGCTCGACGGCGCGACCGCGGACGCGTTTGTGGCGAGTGTGAAGGAGAAATTGGAAAATTGGAGCTGAACGGGCGGGGCGGGCTGATGGCGTCATTGGCCCGCTCCGATAATTTTTATGAAATCTTTCATAAAAAACTTGACATCCTTCCATCGACCTCGTATAATCCCTCAACCGGTCGCGTATTGCGCGGCTTGCGCTTTGTTTGCCAGCCGCTGCGCCCGAGCTTGAGTTTGCATCAATCGCACCCATCCCTTCGAGAGGTCACGCCATGCGCGTTTTATTAATCAATCCTCGTTTTCGTCTTCCTATTGACACCCGCACCTCCCCGCATCTGGGTTTGGCCTATTTGGGGGCCGTATCCGAACGGCGCGGTGACGAAGTGCGGGTTTTCGACGCCGATGTCGAAGACCAACCGCTGGATGAATTCGTCCGCGAGTATCGGCCCCATGTGGTGGGCATTACGGCCAACACGCCTCAGGTGAAGCAAGCCTGGCGACACGCCGCGCAGATCAAGGCCGTGCATGATGTTCCCATCGTCATTGGCGGGCCGCACCCCAGCGTGGTGAGCGAGAATCTCGACTTCGAGTCGGCCCAAAACCCCAATGTCGATATCGTTGTGCGCGGGGAGGGTGAGGAAACATGGATCGAGATATGCGAGCGCATCGAGGACTTCATGCGGGATCAGGAAGACTACTCGACCAAGGCGCTCATGGATCCGGCCAAGGGCGTGTGGGATGATGTGCTGGGCATCACTTATAAGACTTCGGATGGCGAGCTGCACCGCAATCTCGACCGGCCCGCCATTGCCGACCTGGATAGCCTGCCCTGGCCTGCATATCATCTCTTCAAGATGGAGCGCTACACCAATCTGCAACCGGCTACGGACGCGGTGGATGGCTCCAAAAGCTTCAGCATTCTCACCAGCCGCGGTTGCCCCTATCGCTGCACGTTCTGTTCGCAATCCATCATGCCCATCAAGTGGCGCAGCCGCACGGCCGAAAACGTGCTGGAAGAGTGGCGACATCTGGTGGTGGACCTGGGCGCGGAAGAGATCGGCGTGTTGGACGACAGCGCCAACATCCGCAAGAAACGTCTTCACGAATTGGCCGATCTGCTCATCGCCAATAATCTCAATCATGTGCCCTGGATATTCGTCAATGGCATTCGCGCCAACCTGGCCGATTATGAGTTGATGAGCAAGCTCAAGCAGGCCGGATTGCGACGCACGGCTTTCGGCGTGGAGACCGGCAATCCCGAAATCCTCCGCTCCATCGACAAGAACATCGATCTCGACACGATTCGTCGCGCGTTCAAAGTGTGCAAAGAGGTGGGATTGGAAACCATCGGCTTCTTCATCATCGGGTTGCCCGGCGAAACGCGCGAGACCATGCAAGACACCATCAATTTCGCCATTGAGTTGGACCCGTTCATCGCCAATTTCAGCATGATGACGCCTTATCCGGGCACGAAAGTGTATGAGCAGGTGAAGCGGCATGGCCGGCTTTTGATTCAGGACTGGGAGGACTATGTGTTTTTCGAGCAAAAGGCCCGGTATGAAATGGGTGAAATGACGGCCGAGTTAGTCGAAGAGATGTATCGCAGGGCTTATCGTCAGTTTTATCTTCGCCCTTCGCCCGTTATTCGCCGCATCAAGACCAAGGATTTCTGGCTGAATTTGCCGCGCAACCTGCGCATTGCCGCGCGAACCTTCATACCCAAGGCGGAAAAGACCGGTCTACGCAAGAAGATCGAGGCCGAAGCGTTGAGCTAACTCGATTATGAGGCGATGGCTATCAGACGCCCGCGTCTGACAGCTTTGTCATGGATGGCGGCCGCCTTGTTCATCCGCTTTTCATCCGCGCGTGATATAATGGATTGAAAACCCATTCAGGAGGAATTCCATGCGTATTGCTTTCATCGGCCCCAAATGGAATGAGATGGTGAATGCATATCCCTCGCTGGGGTTGGGCTATCTGGCCGCGGTGGCCGAGCAAGACGGGCATGAATGTCACATATTCGACTTTGGCTTGCGCCCCAACCGCCCTTTGGAAGAGGAAGTGGCGGATGTAGTGGATTACAAGCCCGATTTGGTCGCGTTCACCTCCATGACCACCAGTTACGCCAGTGTGGAAATCACCGCGGAGATGGTGAAAGACCAGCTTGGCGTTCCCACCGTCATTGGCGGCCCTCACGCGACCTCGTTGCCCTACGACACGCTGGAGAATCCCCACCTCGACTTTCTCATCTTTGGCGAAGGTGAAGAGGTTTTTCGAGATTTCTTGCAAGCCCTGGAGAACCGCGCCGACAATTGGGGGAGCATCAAGGGGTTGTGGTACAAAGAGGATGGTCGAATTATGAGCGGCGGCGAGCGCGCGCTCATCAAAGACCTGGACGCGCTGCCCTATCCCGCTCGTCATCTCTTCGATCTGGGTCAATATCCGCTCTACGCGCCCAACGGCGAACCCATGATCACGGTGCTAAGCAGTCGTGGCTGCCCCTACAATTGCTCCTTCTGCTTCAAGGGCATCGTGGGCCGCACCTACCGCCAACGCAGCCCCGAAAACATCGCCGACGAGTTGCAGCATATCATCGACGCTTACGGCGTGCGTAATTTTTATTTCATCGACGACCTGTTCACCATCGACGTGCGGCGTCTGGACAAAATTCTGGACCATTTCATCGAACGGAAGATGGACATCCGCTGGCGTTGCCTGGCGCGGGTGGATCGGGTCACGCCCGATCTGTTGCAAAAGATGTACAAAGCCGGCTGCCGCCAAATTCATTATGGCATCGAGAGCGGCAACGAAGAAGTGCTCAAGCGCACGGCCAAGCACATTCGCCTGAGCCAGGTGCGCGACGCGGTGCGCTGGACCGAGGAAGCCGGCATCCACAGCAAGGGCTACTTCATTCTCGGCTTGCCCGGCGACACCGAAGAAACCATGGAAGAGACCATCGAGTTCGCGGCCAGCCTGGATTTGAGCGAGGCCATGTTCTCAATCGCCACGCCCATGCCCGGCACGCAGCTCTGGAACGAACTGATCCGCAAACACCCTGAAACGCGATACAATGCAGACTTCACCCGCAGCTATTATTACAACAGCTACACCTCGGAGATCGCGCCTTTCATGAACGTGTCGGAGGTGAGCGACGAGGTGCTCAGTCAGATGGCCATCAAGGCTCGCCAACGCTTCCTGGAAGCCAAGAAACGGCGTCTTTATCGCAAGAGTTTCGGCGAAACCGCAGGCGATCTGCTATGGACCGCGGCGCAGGTCAAGCCCATTCGCAAGGTGGGCAGCGCGCTCACCCGCCTGGGCCTTTTCGACAATTTCCGCCGCACCAAGGACGCTTTCTTCGGCGCCGCGTCTTGGGGATGATCAAGCCGCGGACTGACAATCTACGCAACACGCACCGCTTATGCCCACTCGACCGCTGACTTTTCAAGAAAAACTGCGCAACAAAACCCGATATTATCGCCGTTGGGCCATGGGGCCGATGAAATGGTTGGCCTATGAAACCGGCCAAACCAAACATGTGCCCCCGCCCGACCGCATGTACATCGAGTCCACCAACATCTGCAACCTGGGCTGCATCATGTGCCCCACGGGCCGCAAGGAGATCACCCGCGCCCACGGCTATATGAAATGGGACGTGTTCAAGCAGATCGTGGACGAGATGGCCCCTCATGTCAAGGCCACCACGCTACACATCTGGGGCGAGCCTTTGCTGCACAAGCGCATTTACGACATGGTGGCCTATTGTCGTGAAAAGGGCTTGCGCGCCGAGATCAGCACCAACGCCACCTTGCTCACCGAAGATCGCGCCCGCAACCTGCTGGATGCGGGTCTCAATGTCATTTATCTTTGTCAGGATGGCATCCGCCCCGAAACCTACGAAAACGTGCGCGTCAATGCAGATTACGAACGCACCAACGAGAATATCCGCCGTTTCGTCGAGATGAAGCACGCCGGCGGGTATGAAACGTTCGTCAATCTGCAGATCATCGAAATGGAGCACACCAAACACGAAACCGAGGCCTTCGTCGAATATTGGAGAGATGTGCCCGGCGTGGATTTGGTGCATGTGAAGCCCTTCGATTCCTGGGGCGGCCAGATCGAGGAGATCAGCGCGCTCAACCCCAACGGCAATCGCCGGTTGCCCGAACGCTTTCCCTGTCCCAACCTCTGGTATCATGTGCACATCTATTGGGACGGGTCCATCGCCATGTGCGACCGCGATTTCAATCTTGATTTCGACCTGGGCAACGTCATCGATCCCGATGGCGTGGTGCGCGTGATGAAGAATTGGAACGGACCCAAAATGCAGGAATTGCGCCGCCTGCACATCGAGGGTAAATACGACCAGGTCACGCCGTGCAACACCTGCACCGAATGGGCCTGGTGGCGACCAAGGTTGTTCGAATCTTACGGCAACCGTCCTGTGGAGGACGAGTCGGCCGGCAAAACGGTGCGCGTCAACGGCAACGGTAAGAGTTGATGGCGTCGAAGCGCTCTCTTGGTTTGGCCATCGCGGTGGTTGTGGTCATCTTGCTGGCCCTTTGGCTGGTGGATGTCCAGGAAGTGCGCGATATCATCGCCGGGATGGACCCGACGCTGGCTTTGCTGAGCGTCGGGTTTTTGTTTGCCGGCATTTTTCTCATTGATGTGCGCTGGCATTACTTGCTGGCGCGCATTCCCCGATTCAGGCGATTGGCTCACGCCACCCATGTCAGCTTCATCGTGCCTCTGGTGTCGCCCATCCCCAACGCGCCTATTCGACCGATCATCACCGGTCTCAACACCGAGGCCACGATTCCCCAGGCGGCTTCGGCCATCATGGTCGAGCGCATGATCGCTCAGATTATGCGGCTGACCACCATTATTCTGGCCATCATGCTGGGCGTGCAGGCCGAGGTGTCGAGCGGCGCGTTGCTCAAAAGCGGCGGGATCGCGGTGGGCGTTTTGGCGCTTTTCTTGTTGGCCGTGCGTTTCTCCGAACAGGTGGTGGCGGCCCTCGATGCGCTGCTTGGTCGCGCGCCAGGAATCAAAGACGCCTGGCGTTTGAAAATCACCAACATGGTGAGAGAAGCCCTCGCTCATGGCGGCGGCATGAAAGAACTGGTGCTCGCCACCGGCATGACGCTGATCATGTGGTCGCTTTTCTACCTTTTTCACCTGATGATCGCGCTGGCCATGCCCTTGGACGTCGATCTCCAAACCCGCATGACCATCGCGATGGGCGCTCTGGCCCTGACCCCGCCTTCCGCGCCGGCCATGTTTGGCATTTACCACGTTTCTCAGATTGCGCCCATGTTGGCCCTGGGCCTGGCCGATTTGGAAACGCTCTTGCCCTATTCGCTTGTGCTCTATTTCGTTCAACTTATCGTATGGTCCGCACTCACGCTGTGGGGGTTGAGAGCGCTGAACATGCGCTTTCGCGACCTGTTTCGATTTCGCGAGACCGCACAAACGGCGGAATAATCAATTCGGCATCTTTTTGGTCTGTGTCGGGTGTAAAACCCCTTGAGGCGCGATGATTTCCCCCTGACTGCTCACCAGCCCAACGCCAAATTTTTTCGCGGCCCGCTGCGCGCTCACATCCACCCGCATTCCATAAGCATACACAAGATAGGGGCCTTCCACTCCGTGTTTTTGCAATCGCGCCTGAAAGCCCGATGAGCGCATGCGCTGCGACCAGGTTTCGACGGTGCGATACCCCAGACGGGTCTTTGCTTCGACCACAGCCCACAAAGACCGGCCTTCAACATCTTGCAGCGGTAAGACGACGTCCACTTCGCCGTTCATGCGCAGATTGAAAGGCGCATCCACAAGTCGGTATCCTTTATCTTCGAGAACCACCTGCATGACGCTCTCGGCCTCCTCTTCCACCGAAACGCCGACTCGGTCGCTTAGTCTGCGCAATTCCAGATTGGTTCGCTCTTGCTTCTTGGCCAGATCATCCACCGCAATTTCCAGACGTCCCACGCGCTCTTCGGTGCGCACCTGAGCCTCGGCCAGCTTCTCCACCGCAATTTCCAGACGCCCCACGCGCTCCTCGGTGCGCACCTGAGCCTCAGCCAGTTTCTCCACCGCAATTTCCAAACGACCCACGCGCTCTTCGGTGCGCGCCTGCGCCTCGGCCAGTCTCTCCACCACAATTTCCAAACGACCCACGCGCTCTTCGGTGCGCGCCTGCGCCTCGGCCAGCTTCTCCACCGCAGTTTCCAAACGTCCCATGCGCTCTTCGGTGCGCGCCTGAGCCTGCGCCAATTCCTTCACACTTTGCTCGGTGCGCGCTTGCGCCTCGATCAACTCTTTGATTCGCATGTCAGTGTGCGCTTGCGCTTCGGCCAGTTTCTCGATCGCGGCTTCAATGCGATCAATTCGCTCTTCCCCGCGCGACTGGGCTTCGGCAAGCGCTTTTGTCGCCTCACTTAGCTCCTGCAATGTTTTCGATAGATCGAAAGGAGGATCCAATTCCAGGAGCAGCCGACGCAAATCCGCCCGCCATTCTGGATGTGCGTATAATAGTCTAATGAAATCGTGGTAGTGCTCGTCTGTGAAGGCCATTCGTTCATACCTCCCAAAATCGATTGTAGCACAAAGCGCCTATTCAAAAAAGCCCTGCGAAAGGCGCATCGGTTAGGAGGCCGTCATCCCGCTCACCAGATCATCCATGCCTGAAACGAAATACGCGTGCGACATGGCCGGAGTGGTGTGAACGATTCCCACCCCTCCCCGGGCGTCCAGCACAATCCAACCAGCGACGCCCCCGGGCACGCGGCGCAGGAAAAGGTCTCTGGCCCGCAGCGCGGCTTCGCGCGCGGGCAAACCTTCTTCCAAAAATTGCATCACGCGCAGGGCCAGGCCCACGCGCATGATGTGCTCGCCCTGACCGGTGGTCGCGACCGCGCCGAAGCGATTGTCCGCGTAAAATCCCGCGCCGGGCAAGGGCGAATCGCCCACCCGACCGGGCATTTTGAAAGACACGCCCCCTGTGCTGTTGGCCGCGGCCAGGTTGCCGGATCGATCCAGGGCCACCGCGCCCACCGTATCGCCTTCCTGCTCCTCTTGCCAGAGTTGATAGTGCTTTAGCCGTCGCTCGGTGATGAACCAGGCGTTATCCGCCATCTCGAGGCCCTGTTCGCGGGCGAAGCGCTCCGCGTTTTCTCCGGCCAAAAAGTGATGGGGCGTGCGCTCCATGATGCGACGAGCCAGAGAAATGGGGTGTCTCACGTGCTGAATCAGCGCGGTCGCGCCCACTTTCAGCGCGGCGCCATCCATAATTCCGGCGTCCATCTCCACCCGGCCCTCGGCGTTGAGCACCGAACCGCGACCCGCGTTGAACATAGGGTCAATCTCCATCAGCCGCACAGCTTCTTCCACCGCATCCAGCGCCGAACCGCCTGCTTTTAACACGCTCCATCCCACCGCGACGGCCGCCGCGCAGCCGCGCCTGGCCGGCTCATACAGGGCTTCGGCGATGCGACCCGCGCCGCCATGAACGACAATGGCGATGGACGAGTTTTGTTCGTGGCTCATGGCTTACTGTTCACTGTTCATGGTTGCTTGTTGATTGGCGTCAAACGGCAAAATCTATTATCCTACGGATTCCCTCATTTTGCACGATCCCGCACCCGCTTCATTCTCAAGTCATTGTTCATTCGCTTATGGCTCTTCGCAAAGTTTACCTCATCCAACCCGGTCGAGATGGAACGACCCTGGGCAAAGCCACCATGGCGCCCTACACACTCATGCGTCTGGCCTCGCTGGTTCCGGACGAGGTGGATGTGGAAATCATCGATGAAGACCTGCGCCCCGTGCCCTTCCAACAGATGGGGCCGGGCGATCTGGTGGGGATCACGGCAAAAACATTGCAGATCGACCGCGCCCGCTGGATTGCGGAACGAGCGCAAGCGCGCGGCGCGACCGTGGTCATCGGCGGAACCCACGCCACCCTCGCGGCCGACGAAGTCGCAGCCTGGGCCGACAGCATCGCGGTGGGCGAGGCTTATCGCACCTGGCCGCAGATGATCGAGGATTTCGACCGCGGCGCGCTCAAGCCCCGTTATGTGGACGAAGAATGGGCCAACCTGGATGATCTCAAGCCGATTAGCGACCGCGTATTGCAACAGGTGGATGAAAACCGACATTATTGGACCCCTTATTTGGAGATCACCCGCGGATGCCCGCGCAGCTGCACCTTTTGCACGGCCATTCGCGTGTCGGGCCGGGTGATGCGTCTACGTCCGGTGGAGCAGGTGGTGGAGGAGATCGAACGTCGTCGCATCAAACGCTTTTTCCTCACCGACGACAACTTCGGCCTCAACTTCCGGCTTTATCCCGATTACATGGTGGAGCTATTCGAAGCGCTTCGCAAACTGCCCCTGGATGGCTGGACCTGTCAGGCCGAACAAATGGTGGCCGATTTCCCCGAACTGCTGGAACTCGCGCGCGAGGCCCATCTCGACAAGTTTTTCATCGGCTTCGAGAGCGCGAATCCCAACAATCGTCGCGAGCTAGGCGGCAAAGCAAAGGGCAACATCGAACGCTATCGGCAAGTCATCGACCGCATCCATCGCGCCGGCATTGGGGTGGTGGGCTTGTTTGTCTTCGGCTTTGATGGCGACTCGCCGGAGATATTTCAAACCACCTACGATTTCATCCGCGAAAGCGAATTGGATGGCGTGAGCATCACCATTCTTACGCCGTATGTGGGCACCCCGCAACGAGCAACCTGGCAGGCCGAAAACCGTCTCATCCCCGGCGTGCCCTGGTCATTATACGACACCAATCACGTCACCTATTATCCCAAGCTGATGACGCCGGAAGAACTGGCCCAAGGCTACGACTGGCTGGCGCGCAAGCTCTACGGTTGGCCCAGCATCGCCTATCGCGGGTTGCGCAACCTCATGCGCCAACCCCTGCGCGATTGGCCGCGCAAAGCCTTCGCCAGCTTCAGCACCGATGTGGGGTATCGCATGGAATGCGCGCATCGCGACTGGGTTCCGGCCGACGACGGCATCGGTCGTCGCGTCAACGGCAGCGCCAGAAAGGGGTTGGTCGTCTCTATGGCCTCGTCCGGGGCTGCGCATTCCTAGTCGTGCGGTCGCCTGGTCTGCTGGTCGGACGGCCTCTGAAGTTTTGATCTCCTGATTTCTAATGCAACCCGCTTCGACCGGTTTTCCCTACGCGAAAAGTTGGATCTCCTGAAAAAAGCTATTCCACCGCTGAGTTCGCTGAGCGCGCAGAGAAAAAGTGGGCGTTTTAAGAGAAAAACATGGCTCAATTCACCTCATTTTCCTCTCTGCGTCCTCCGCCCGCTCGGCGGTGAACCTTTTTTCAGTGAAGCCAAAGTTTATTTGCAGATCGCCTATTCCGCGGTCACGCGATAGCGGTATTTCGCCTTTTCCACTGTGACGGGGGCCAAGGCCGAGACAACCAAAACCAAATCGTGGCGAGCGCTCACATTTTCGAGCCGCAACGATCCGCGGCCATCCGCGCCTACATCCAAGCGATGCACGGCCACTGAACCATCGCCTCGCGTTTCAATCACTTGCACCAGCCAACGCTGCTGAAGCAGGTTGTTTGTCAGCAGCCACCCCTCCGACCGCCACTGTCCCGGCCCGCTTTCCAGATCATCAAAAAATCCAATCTCCGGTATCTCGATATCGTCTATGAACATGCCCGGCTGCGTCACGGCGGCGTCTGTGATATATTCAAAACGAATAAGCGCGGGTTGGCCGGCAAAGTCGCTGATGTCGACCTCCTCCTGCACCCATGTCGCGGCGTCTGCGCCGCTAACGCCCGTGTAGCCGGGGCCATAGGCGTTGCCCTGAGGATTCTCTCGCGTGGTGCGGTTGGTTTCCAGGATAGTCCAGGTTTCTCCATCGTCGATGCTGATCTCCACATAGGCGTAGTCCCAAAACGCCTCGATATCGTACCATGTCTTGAAACGCAAAGTTGCTTTATCGGTCTCTGAAAGATCAACCGGCAGAGTCAGGCGGGTGTCCGACTCGTCCACGCGGTGGCTCCACCAGGCCCATTGGCCGCTGTAGGCGTCGGTGGCCGCCAGTTTGTTGGTCGATTGACCAACGAACTCGATCTGGACATCCCCCTCGGCCTTTATACGGATGTAATCCGCGGCGTATTGGCTCACCTCGCCGCTCCCTTCAGCCGGAAGCCGCCTATGTCGCTCTTCCACCGACATGGGCGCTGGATCATACTCTGGATACCCCCACCGACCGTCGGCCAACGTGGGTTCATCCAGCCAATTGGCGATCACCCAATCGCCGAACAAGTCGTCCGCGCCAAAATCATAACCAAACTGACGCAAAACATCGTCCACTGACTCCATGCCATTGGCTGGATCAGCCACCAAGGCCTTGGTCGCCTCTTCGCCAAATCGGCTAAGAAAATAATTCATAAATAGATAAGCGGCGCCATAGTGCGCATAAGAATCTTCCGAATCGGGCCACGTGTTTAGCTGCAAATCGGGATTCTCCGCGAACACCTGATCAGGAAGAAGCCCCGTATCGGAACGAAACAAACCGGTCAGTTGGGTGGCTAATTCAGACGCGCCTTCATTGAGCCAGGTTGTCTCGTTCAAGTCTTGATTCCAATGAATCATATGTTGGAATTCGTGAGCCAAAGTGGCGTTGTAAAAACGGCTTCCCGGCTCATTGTTGTCCAGGTTGATGTAGAACATCTCCTTTTCGTTGGAAAAAGGATTGACAATGCTGGAAACCTCATCGGCCGAGGAGTAATATCCGGCCACGGTGTCGCCCAAGTTGTAAGCATGAAGCACATGAAGGCGGGGATCATTGTCCACGCCAGGCGACCACTCGCTGCCAAAAAACTCGCGATTGGTGGGATAGATGACATCATCGAACATGGCTGCCGAGCGACGAAGAGCCTCGATATCGACATTCGCGCCTTGCTCCACCCACATGTACAGACGTTGGCTTTTTACGGCCAACACCGCATCTATTTGAAAATTCTCATCTGAATCCACGTTGCTGACCCAAAATGTGATCACATCGCCCTCTTCGTAGTAAGGCGGAGTTGGATTGACAACCAACGGCACCTCGCTCACATCCGGTCGCAGCCGAACAGCCGCATCGCGAGGGTCGTGAGAAGGAACCTGAACCATGCGCAATTGCGCTTCGGTGCTAAATTCACCGCCAACCGGCGTTGGCGCGCTTCCGAGGTCGGGCGTTGGCGCGCTCTTCGGTGGCGGCGACGCCACGGGTTCAGGCGTGGAGGTCTGGAGAGGCGGCGTAAGGCTGGGCTCCTCCGGCGTTGGGATATCTAACAAAAGCGGCTCTCTGATCCCTCCCGCGGGCGCAGCCCCTGCGTCGATGCGACTGGCGATCAGGGCAGTAGAAATGCATAAGGTGGCCAGAAAACAGGAAAACGAAAAAAGCAATGCGGCCAGAAGCAATGTAATGGATGTATTACGGGACATAATTCACGATTGTAAAGGCTAAGGCTGTATCCAGCAAGACGCGTCAAGCGGAAGCAAACCGCCCCCGGTTGCTCGCACGCCAGCCGGCTCTAAATCGACGTAGGCGCGACGATATGGAAGATAAAACCAGGTGTAAATGCGAAAACAAACGCGATGCCGTTCACCGTCTGGATGCAGACGCACATCCTCGGCGGCCAGCCGACGTTGAGAAACGCTCTTGGCGAGTAATTGCCATCGCCAGGCGCGTTCGGCGTTGATAACCAGGCGTTGTTCGGGCAAGGGGAAATTGGGTTGGGGCGGAGAGGCCCAGCTCGGCGCCAGGGCTAAAGGGACGAAAACCACCATGATAACGAAAAAAAGGCGCCAACGACGACCCCGCTCCGACCAGCGAAAATAGGAAGCCATTAGAGCGACGAAGATGCTGAATAGCAGGATCGCCACATAATAGGCGGCGGCGTTGAGAGCAAACCCCACGGGCAGGAAGATCGCGCCGCCCACCCCATCGCTGATATGCGTGGGCAGAGGATGCCCCCACCACCCGCGGCAAACGCCCGCACAACCCGCTTGATAATCGGGCACGCGAAAGAGGAAACTTGAAAGATAACTGGCGCCTAAAGCCAATGGGATGGCAAGCAACACCCATTCAAGGCCGCGCCCGCTGCGCCGCACCCACCAAACCACGGCCAGCGCGCCAACCGCGATCACGAGCGTGATCAAAAGGATGAAGCCCAATGTGATTTCGTCAATCATGGAGGTTCGGCAACGCGTCGCATGCGATAATTGAGATCATCGCCAGCTCATAACTCATATATCAGGGGCTGCATCCGGCGATGGGCTCCAACAAGCTCGGCGCGCGCGTGCGAGCGTCGATGCCATGCACCCACACATTCGAAGCCGCATTCATGCCGGGAATTTCCAGCCAAAAAGTCCAATGATGCTCCGACAATCGCGCCAAGCTCACGTCGATGTCGTTGAATTCATAGGTGAAGTATTCGAATCCATTTCCTTGCATCACGCGGCGTTCGCCCACAGCCAACCGTCGCCCCACCTGATTATCCAGCGCGCCGATCAACCACACCCGCTCGGGAAGATGCGCTTCCGCCAAGGCCAAACGGGTGTCGCGCTCGAACAGCACTGCGCTGATGTTAACCCAATTGGCTTCCTCGGGCGGTGCATACGCGCCCAGTTCATTGTGCGGCCACACCACGCGAATAATTGCATCAATGGCTGCGGGAGGCGCCTTGGTCAAACCAATGGGTTCGGGCGGATTGGGCAACAGGGTGCGCGCATCCGCGGCGTGGATCCAGGGGCTCGCCGCGCTTTCAGCCAGCCCCGGAGCCACGCGGGCCAAGAAAATCAACTTGCGAGTGGGATCATTGGCCCAAGTCACATCCACATCGTTGAGTTCCCAGAAAGGAAATGGATGACCTTCGACATTGCGCTGTTCGGCCTCGCCCAACAGTCGTAGCGGCTCAGCATCGCGAGCCATCCACACCTCAACAGGCGGCTGCCAGGCGCAGGGCGGCACTTCTTGCGAACGCCCGCGATAGAGGCGCAAACCCAAGTTGGCGGCCTTTGCCTGCTCGACAGGGGCGAAATCGTGCGGCCACAAAATTTCAATGCGCGCGTCCACCAGATCGGGCACGGTTTGCGCAGCCGCGGTCGGCCGTCGAGCAATCAAGCCAATGTTGCTGGCGCCGGCAACCAAACCATCAGCCGTGTAAGCAAAAGAAAAGATAAGCGCGTCGCCCAGGTCTGCGCTAACATCCTCCCAGGTTACGCCGGCGTCCACGCTCTCATAAACGCCGCCTCCATCGCGAGCCGCCCACCAATGCGCGGGGTTTTCGGGATCAATGGCCAAGGCCAACACATTGGGGCCATCCGGCTCTATGGCCGCTGGCCCGCGCCAGCGCACGCCTTTGGGAATGCCGCTATCACGCCGCGCCCAGCTAAAACCCCCGTCTGGCGAAACATAAATCCCGCCCCACCGCACCAATGCGATGAGAAAATCAGGGGTTTGCGGGTGGGCAATGAGTCGACTGATCTCACCGGGCGGAGGCGCAGCCACAGCTTGCCATTGCGCGCCCTCGTCTGATGAACGATATACGGTGGGGCCCTCTCCGCCTCTGACGGCAATGGCGAAAATATCGCCATCCGGACTGTTGGCCACAGCCTGAACAGGCCCCTCTAACGAGAGCGGCCGCCAACTTTCGCCGTTGTCGGTTGAATGCCAAAGGCCGTCTAGTGTGGCCAAGAACAAAGAGCCTGGTTTGGCGCCAAAAGCCAGGTCGCGCGGGGTGACGGGAAGGTGAAAATAACGCCACGAGCGCCCGCGGTCTACGCTGCGCACCAGCCCGTCATTGGCCAACCCATAAACCATATTGGGGGCTTTGGGATTGACCAACAAACGCTGCACCGAAACGCCCGCCAGCCCTCGCATGGCGGGCAACCATGTGCGCCCGCCGTTGGTGCTGCGCCAAAGGGGCTGGCCAGCGGCAAAGGAGGGCAAAGCCCCGCCATTGAGCATGAGCAAAACCCGCGGATCGCCCGGAACCGCAACCACACTTTGCACGCGGCTGGCGGGCGGCAAACCGTTGCTCAGCGATTGCCAGCGCCCTCCAGCATTGGCTGTGCGCCAAACGCCACCCGCGCCAATGGCCAACCAACGCCCGCGCTGCCGGGGATGGAGATAGACGTCGGCCACGGTGACGCCGTCCAAAGCCGAGCCCGCCAAACGCCAACTCAAGCCTGCATCGGTCGAAAGCCACAAGCCGTTATTGGCGGCCAGGTAAAGCCGACGACGATTGAACGGATCCAGACGCAATCGTATCGGGCGCAACGCCCGAGCGGTGCTATCCAGTTCGGAGGGATAAAAACGAGAGCGCAGCAGCTCCCAACTTTCACCGCCATCCAATGAACGATACACGCCTATTTCGGCCACGCCATCACGACGATGAAAACGATTGACCGCATATAAACGCCCGCGTTGTGTCGGATCCACCGTCAACACTGTCCGCCCACCGGGTTGTGCATCGGCCGGTAGGGGAAATGCGCTCCGATTCCAAGAAAAGCCTCCATCCGCGCTCACCAACACTCCGCCTAAAGTCACTGCATATAGACGCCCAAACTCAAAAGGATCGGCGATAAGATCGGTTACTGTTTTCTCTGGTTCGTTACTAAATCCCTGAAGCAAACGGCGATCCCAATTGAAACCGTCATCCCTGCTGGTGTATAAGTATGAGTTCGGTTGGCGGGCGTTGTCTATGGCCAACATGTGCAAATCCCCGCGCGGGTCTTTGCTAAGCGCCAGCACGCGTTGATTTTCCAATCCTGGAACAATGGCCGCGCGCCAGGTGCGCCCGCGATTATCGCTGCGCCACAAGCCGTGTTCGGCCGTGCCCACCCATATGACGCTTGCATCCCCCTCTTCGACAATCTGCAACGCGGTGGGCTCCATCTCAGCCAAATCGTTGCTGGCCGGTTGCCAGGTTGCGCCGGCGTCGGTGCTGAAATAGGGCGCCCAACTCTGAATCACATAGCCGTTGGCGGCCTGAGTTCGATCGTTGTTGCGGCTGGTGGCCAAGCTAATGAAGAGAAAAATGAAATCCGGCGCGGTGGGGTCGCCGGCAATATGTGTGGCGAAAGCGATAGGGCCGCCCAATGTCTGCCATGCACCTTCCGGTTGCGCCGCACGCGTGGGGGAAGAGGTGAACAGCGCGACCAACGCCAGGAGCGCCAATAATGTCGCCCGCTTGCGGATGACGTATTGAGTGGTGGACAAATCTGCACTTCTAAGCCGAAAATCCAACATAGACGAAAATTGCCGATGGAACGCAAGAGACGTTCTCCATCGCGCGACGCTCAGGGCACAATGACATGAACGCTGCAAGGAGGCGGATAATTGCCAGTAATGTCCACCACCACCAGACGGATGGTGTAATTGCCCGAAGGAAGGCCTGCTGGATTGAATGCGCCCAACACGCCGCCGACCACCGGGGTTTCGCTGCCGGCAAACCAATTCCACTGCTCGGGATTGCCTTCCCAAGCCCACTCCAACTTGTAAAATTGGAATCGATCGATGCTGGCTGTGCCCGTGACTTGAATCTCTCCCTGAACTGTTTGCCCATTGCCTGGGCTGGCAATGGCCGCGCCGGGATTGGGGCAGGCGGGTGGAGAGACCTCGGGCGTGGGCGGCCCCTGTGGAGCGAGCGTGGGCGGAGGGCGTCGGGTGGGGCGCGGGCGCGGGGTGGGCGTGGTTGTGG
>JAADII010000082.1 GCA_013151415.1 Chloroflexota bacterium | reverse complement strand
GCCAACCCGCGGCTGGTCAACGATTTGCTGAAAGAAGCCTTGGCGGGGTGAATGCACCCCGTACTGCATATAGCATAGATTTTATGTTCTACATGTTTTAGCCACAAAAGGCGTGATATATCCCGCGCTTTATATGCGTAACATGTAAGTTTTGGCCATTGCGAAAGCTTGTCATTTTGTCCGTTATTTGCTGATTTGGGTTTCCACTCGCCCCTCTCTCACCCTCACCCTCACCCTTAACCTTAACCTCACCCTTAACCTTAACCTCAACCTCAACATCTCATGGCCCAAACTCGAGTACGTTTCGCACCCAGTCCCACCGGTTATCTCCACATCGGCGGCGCGCGCACCGCGCTGTTCAACTGGCTTTATGCGCGTCACACCGGCGGCCAGTTTATTCTTCGCATCGAAGACACCGACCGCAAACGCTTTCAGGCCGATTCATTGCAAGATATTCTCGACAGCCTGCGCTGGCTGGGCCTGGATTGGGACGAAGGCCCCGAAGTGGGCGGCGACTATGGCCCCTATTTCCAATCGGAGCGATTGGAAATCTATCAGCATTGGGCCGATTGGCTGGTGGAGCATGGTCATGCCTATCGGTGCTATTGCACGGCCGAAGAATTGGCCGAGATGCGCGAGCAGCAGCGCGCGGCCAAGCAAAAGATCGGTTACGACCGCCGCTGTCGCTGGCTCACGCCCGAAGAGCGGGCCGCAAGAGAGGCCGAGGGGCGCGCATGGGTGGTGCGCCTGGCCGTGCCGCTGGAGGGATCGGTCACATTCCATGACGCGATTCGAGGCGACATCACCTATGAAAACGCGCTCTTGCAAGATGCCGTGTTGCTGAAAAGCGACGGCTGGCCCACTTATCATCTGGCCAATGTGGTGGACGATCATCTCATGCGCATCACCCACATCATGCGCGGGGACGAATGGATCGCGTCCGTGCCCCTGCACTGGCACTTGTATCGGGCCTTTGGTTGGGAGCCGCCGGTGTGGGCCCATTTGCCGGTTATTCTCAATCCCAGCGGCAAGGGCAAGATGTCGAAACGCGAGATCCGGCGACCTGACGGCGCCGTGATTCCGGTCTATGTGCGTCAATATCGCGAGATGGGTTATTTGCCCGAGGCCATATTCAATTTTCTCAGCGGCATCGGCTGGTCGCTGGACGGCGAGACCGAGATTTACGACCGGGAGACAGCTATCCGGGCATTCGATATTTCGGGCGTTCATCCTTCGCCCGCGGCCTTGCCGGCCGATAAGTTGTTGTGGATGAACGGCGTCTATATTCGCGAGCTCGAGCCCGATGATTTGCTCCAGCGCCTGACGCCTTACTTGAGCCAGGCGTTGAGCCTGCCCGAAGCTCGCCTGCTGGAGGATGAACGTTTGCGCTTGCTCTTGCCCCATGTGCAAGAGCGCATCAAGCTTCTGACCGAGGCCGCGGATTTGTTGGATTATCTCTACATCGAGCCGGTTATCGATGACCTCAAGGCCCTGATCCCGCGTAAGACCACGCCCGAGCAGGTGCGCGAGGGGCTGAGTCGCGCCATCCAGGCGTTGGAAAGCCTGGATGACTGGAGCGAGGCGGCCATCGAAAAGACCCTGCGCGAGTTGGCTGCGGACCTGGGTATGAAGGCCGGCCAACTGTTCAACCCCATTCGCGTGGCCGTCACCGGCAAGCGCGTGGCTCCGCCCCTCTTTGTCACCTTGCGCGCCGTGGGCCGGGAAGCCACCTGCCGTCGGCTGCGCGCGGCTTTGGCGCGGCTCGACAATTCGGTTCACACCGAGCAGGCCTCCTTGTAAATGGGGGCCGAACCCGCTTTTTGCCGCGGTTTTCGTCGCCTTCGTCTTCAAGTCAATGCCCCATACGCTGGCCGTCATTCTCTGCACGCGTAATCGAGCCCATGATCTCGAGCGCTGTTTGCGTTCGTTGGCCGCGCAAACGCGTCAGCCGGATGAGCTCATCGTTGTAGATGCATCCGATGATGCGGATTCGATTTCTCAATATGCAGAATGGGTGAAGGCGTTGTGGGGCGAGCGGGCGCGGGTGCATTGGGCTGAAACCCTGAGCGAGGGGGCGGATGAGGCCATACCCGGCCATCAGACCCCCGGCCCCCGGCTTCGGGTCACGCTTTTGCACACAAAACCGGGCCTACCCGCGCAGCGCAATTTGGCGCTGGACCACGCGCAGAGCGACGTGGTCGCGTTTTTCGATGATGATGTGGAGCTGGCCGAGGATTATCTTCAGCAACTCATGGCCGTATATGAGCGTCGTTGGCCGGAGGATGTGGGCGGCGTTATGGGCAGCGATCCAGGATGGCGGCAGTCTTCTCGCGCGGTGCATTGGCTCAAGCGCGCGTTTGGCCTCACCCACGTGCGGCCGCAAGGCGAGCGGGTGCGCGTCACAGCCTCGTTGGGCGTGACATGGGTGGCGCTACCCCGGCGTGAAATCCCGGTCGAGGCCATGCCCGGTTTTTGCATGAGCTACCGTCGTTCGGTTTTGGCCAAAATTCGGTTCGACGAATCGTTGCAGGGCTATGCCGATGGGGAGGATGTGGATGTTTCGTGGCGCGTGAGTCGTCGTCATGCTCTATGGCAGACCCCTGCCGCCCAACTCGCGCATCATCGTTCGCGCGCGGCGCGCGCCGCGTTGCGTCGGCGCTTCTATTCGCGCACGCGCAATGAGCGCTATCTTCATGGCAAACTCATGCCGCAATCGTGGCCTTATCGGTTGGCTTGGTGGTGGTCGGTTTTGGGCCGCGTGTTGGTTGCAGCCCTCGTTTCCCTAAAGCAACGCACGCCCGACCCCTTGCTGGGCGTTTGCGCGGGGTTGAGGCGCGTATGAAGGCGCCAGACGCGTTTCCGCCTCAACCCTGTTTCACCGCGGGAAGCGTGATCGTAAATGTCGTTCCTTTGCCCAATTCACTTTTCACCCCAATGTCGCCGCCGTGCGCCTCGACCAAGGATTTGGCAATGGCCAGACCCAGGCCCGATTGTCCCTCGCCCACTGTGCGCGCGGCGTCTCCCCGGTAGAAACGCTCGAAGATGTGGGGCAGTTTATCTGGCGGGATGCCCGGACCGGTGTCTTGCACCTCGAGCCGCACCGCGCCCCCTTCTTCTTTGGCGCCCAGACGGATTTCACCCCCTTCCGGCGTGAAACGCAGCGCGTTGCTCACCAGGTTGCCCAACACCTGGGCCATGCGATCGGGGTCCACCAATATATCGGGGAGGTTTTTTCTCGCCAGCAAGCGCAGGCTCACGCCCTTTTCTTGCGCCTGAGTGGCGTAAGCCGCGGCGGTCCGTCCCAAAAGCGAGGATGGCGAAATGGTCTGCAAGTTCAATGTAAGTTCGCCCGCATCGACCAATGAGAGTGTGCGCAGATCATCCACCAGATGCTGAAGATGTCGCGTTTCTTCATGCATGACTCGATAGATCTCCGGCGAACCCGCGATTTTGCCATCGGCCAGGGCTTCGGTGTATCCGAACAATACGCTCAGAGGCGTGCGCAAGTCGTGCGCGATGTCGGCTGTCATTTGACGACGCAACTTTTGGGCGCGGGCCAGGTCTTCGCTCATGCGGTTGAACGATTGGGCCAATTCGCCGATTTCATCTTGCGAGCGCACCTCCACCTTGAGTCCCAACTTGCCGCGAGCCACCTGTTGCGTAGCCTTCGTCAATTCTTTGATCGGGCGTGAAATGGTGCGCGCCAGAACAACGCCCAGGAGAAGCGCGATGAGCGAGGCGCCCAATGCGCCTAAAAGAATCGCGCGGTTTACTCGCGCCTGAAATTCCCTTTCCACTTCCAGGGTTGGCGAAGTGAGGGCGCGAATTTCTCTGGCGCTGGGCAGCAAGACCCAGCCCACGGTATGGCCATCCACCAGGATGGGGTGTGCGCGCGCCTGTTCGCGCGGCCCCAAACGCCGCCCCACGCGTTGCGGATTGGTGGCGTAACGTATGACGCCCCGTTCATCGGCCACGACAATGGGCGCGGCCAGAAATTCCGGCCGCCCACCCGCGCCGGGCCGGGTGAGAAACAGTCGCGGCAGCTCGTCCCATCCTCCTCTCTCCCGATAGAAGTTGCTCAGGCGATTGAGCAAGGTCACCCGAAAGCGGTCCATGGCCAGCCGGTTCAACTCTCGCTGGGTGCGCACGCCCACGAACGCCGACACCAGCAGCGCGCCCGTAAGCCCCACGATAATGAAGGCCAGCGTGAGTTTCAGACTAAGCGAGCGCATGGTTCACATATCCGCCCTGAAACGATACCCCGCGCCATACACGGTTTCGATATAACGCGGCTTATGAGGTTCTGGCTCGATTTTGCTTCGCAGATTGCGGATATGCACATCGATGGTGCGTTCATACCCCTGATACGCGCCGCCCTGTAATCGCTCCAGCAGGTCGAGTCGGGAAAAGACCTTGCCCGGCGCGGCCATGAGCGTTTCCAGCAGTGTGAATTCCGACGGCGTGAGATCGACGCGGCAACCTTCCCGCCACACCAAACGCGATTTGCGGTCGAGGCTTAGGCCGCCCACTTGCAGCACCGAGGAGGAAGCCTGCGCCTTCTCCAGGCGGCGCAACACCGCGCGCACGCGCGCGGTGAGCTCGCGCATGCTGAAGGGTTTGGTCACATAATCATCGGCGCCCAGTTCCAGCCCTTTCACTTTGTCTTTTTCCTCCAACCGCGCGGTGAGCACGATGATGGGCGTGCTATGATGCGGCGCGTACTCGCGCAAAAAATCGTACCCCCCCATTTGCGGCATCATCAAGTCAAGGATGATCAGGTCCGGCTCTTCGGATTCGATGATTTGCAGCGCTTCGCGTCCATTTGCCGCCGTGATGGTGCGAAAACCCTCTTGTTCGAGATATCCGGCCACCATCAACCGCAGATTCTTGGCGTCGTCTACAATCAAAATGGTTTTGGACATGAGATGCACAGAACTGAGTCATATCGTGAGTGTGTGGATGCATTGTATTATACCACGTGCAGAAGCGCCTGGCGCTTTCGACAAAGCGCCAGGCGCGTTGCATTGGGCGGATGAGGCGGGCCTAAAGCCCTGAGTTGGAAAAAGGCGAGGTCGAGGGGCTAAATCCAGGAAAGCTTTGGCCCTGAAAGCCCCGCTCTTGCGGGCAAGAGCGACCGCGAAACGGGTTCATGCCGGGATTCTTAGGCTGCGGGCGTTTCATGCCCGGAAAGATGATCCCCGGTCGGCTGAGGAATTCGTCGGCCTGCTCCTGGGTGATGACGCCATCCGCCACGGCCTGTTGCACCGCATTTTCGATGACGGCTCGAAGCTGGTCGCGCACGCCCTGCTCTTGAAAATATGCTTTCAAGGCGCGCATGGCTTTGATGCGGTCGGCTCGCTCCTGGGTGATGCGTCCTTCAGCCACGGCTTGGTCGAGCGCGGCGTCCGCGGCGGCTCTGCGCGCGGCCTGCAATTCATCTACGCTGATCCCCAGCGCGTCGGCCAACAGTGCATTCATGTCGATGTTTTCCGCGCCAAAGGGCGCAAATCGGCGCAGACCTTGGGCCGCGCGTTTGTGCTCTTTTAGCCATTCAGCCTGTTTTTCCGTGATCAGCCCCTGGTCTACGGCTTGCTGCAACGCCGCTTCGAAAGCTTGCTCGCGCGCGGCTTGCAGCTCCTCCACCGTAATGCCTAGCGCCTCGGCCAGGTATTGGTCATGTTGCGCCCCGCGCTTGTCGGCGCGACCGTGACCCTCTGGGCCAGCGGCCTCCGCGCTTTGCGGTGACATGGCGGCCAACACCAGCGCCAATGTTAGAAGGCCGAGAACAGCGAGAAAGGGAATGCGATACTTTTTGATGATCGTCATAGGTCCATCTCCTTATGGAAGTTGGGATGCGGTTTGGTGAGACCAAACTCGAGAGGCGTCCAGGATGAGCGTGGCATAAGATGAGCGCTCATCCTGGATGCGCTCTTAGCATAGCACCCAACGTTTCGGAGATGGTTTAGGAATTATGAAGGACGGGGAACGCGTTCGTACCACCGAGGAGAAGGGCCGCTCTTGCCGCCCATCCACAATTGATACGTGATCTGCATATGTCCCAAATGAAGGGCTGTATGATCGATGACATGAAGAATCGCCCAGCGCGCGGGCAATGGCCGGATCACGCCATCCACCGAGCCTTCCAACATCGCGTTCAGCCGGTCGGGCGTGAGCTGGGCGAATACGGCTTCGGTTTCTCGCCCCACCTCCCTCAGCCGCTCCACCAACGGCTGAGGCCCTTGGACCACGGTTTCGAATTCCTCTGGCCGGCGTCGCGTGCGAGGACGCCCGCCCAATAATTCGGCGATCCAATAATGCTCGGCGCCCGCGATATGCGCCGCAAGCACGGCAAGCGAATTGGTTGCATGGTCATCTTCTGCGTTGTCGATGGGGCGCCAGTTGAGCGCCTCAGCGGATAGGTCCTCGATGAGGCGGATCACCTGGCCGCGCAGATCATTGATCATCGTCAGGTAATTATCCAGTTCATCGTAATTTTGGGGCTGATGGTCCATGACGCGCTCCTTTCAAAATTGAACGATGGGACAATATGGCGGTGACGCCGAAATCATGGGTTCGAATTCGCGTGGATGATTCACGCTTGCCATGAGTGACGTCGGTCTCGATTTTTATCGTATGGGCGTGGTGTTTTCACGCACCACAATAGCGCCGCTGCGAATCCCCTCGATAATTGCCTCAACCTGCCGCCACACTTGCGGGGAGACGCGCCGCGGTTGCGGAATGGAGATGTGTTCGCCAAGTTCGAGCGGATAGCGCCCGCCCCTTTCTCCGGCCATGATGCGGGTTACAATATCGGTGAGCGGCGTCGCAAAATCATATTCCACCGAGGTTAGGTAGTTATTGGGCGCGAAAGCCGATTTGTCGGTGTATTTCGCGGTGATCCACACCGGCGTGGGAGAGGTCTTGGCCGCTTCGAACAGACCTAACATGCCCAGATTGAGACTGCCGAAAAGCACATCGACGCCTTCGGCCATAAGGACGCGGCCGAGTCGATGCGCTTTGACCGGATCGTTGAAGTCATTCAACCAAATCACGTCTAGTGCGACGTTGGTCTCCTGGTCTTCGATGGCTTGTTCGATGGCGTGGACTTCGCTAAAACCTCCGGGCAGAGGCATGCCGCCAACATACGCGACTCGACCTGTCCGGCTCTGCCATGCTCCCAAAGCGCCCAATACGTAAAAGCCCAGGTGAAAATTTCGGTCGATGATCCATAGGTTGGGCGGCGGGTTTTCGATGGTCTCCTCGCCTTCGCCGATGAACGCGACATTGGGATGACGCCAGGCCAGTTTTTGAGTCGCATCCAAAAATTGAGCGCCATGCACAAAGATGATATTGTATCCGGTCGCGATGTATTCCTGAACGAGGTCTTCGAGTTCGTCCTCTCTCGTTTGTTGCGAAAACGCGGTTTCGATGTCGAGACGACTTTGCACCGTGGTGACGGCGATATATCCCAGCGCGTTGTAATCCCCGTCGGTGATGACGCCGGGGAAGATAGCCGCCAGCTTGTATTCTTCGGTTGCCTGCAAACGGGGCGCCGGCTTGGGCTCCGCACAATGCAAGAGGACGAGCGCGAGAAGCGGCAGCGCAACTACCACGGACAGTACGCGCACGCGCATGAGGTTGTGCTCCTGTGAGGCGAGAAGGGCGTCGAGGGTCGGAGAATGTGACCACTATAACATTGAAGTTGGCCCAGGTCAATTTTCTCTTGCCCACAGGAGCCTTTCACTAGGGAAGGCGCGGCGCGCATGTCGTTGCGCGGCCGCGCCCTTTGCACTGAGTTAGGCTTGGTTCACAATGCGGTTAGCCGCCTATCTCATCGAGTTCAATCATGCCACATCAGGCTAAGATACAACCGATGGGACGGCGCGCTGGTTGGCGTTGAGGTTGGCGTTGAGGTTGAGGTGGGTGTGAGGGTGGGTGTGGGTGTGGAGGTGACTGTGGCCGTGGGTGTGGGGCTGGCTGTGGGCGTTGAGGTGGGCGTTGGGGTTGGCGCGTCGAGCGGCCCGGTGCGCGTTTCGATCCAGGCCTTGAAATTGCTGACGCGCGTATAAACCCCGTAAAGATTGGGCGCGGCGCATTCATAGCCCCAGCTCACAATCCCCGCCTGAACCCAACTATCTCCATTGGGAACCATCAGCGGGCCGCCGCTATCGCCCTGGCACGAGTCTTTGCCGCCTTCAGCATAACCGGCGCACAACATGTTTGGCGTCACTGCGCCATCGTAAGATTGCGATTCGTTGCATGTTTCGTTGGAGACGATGGGAACCGAGACCTGTTGCAAAATGGTTGGAAAGACCGGTTTCACAGCATTGGTGGTTCCCCAGCCGATCACGGTGGCCATCACGCCAGGCGCGGCCAATGTGCTGTTGTCGGGGCCGATGACAGGCGCCAGCGGCTGGTTGGACGGCTTTTCCAGTTCGAGTAAGGCAATGTCTGAATCGACGGTGGATGGATTATAATCTTGGTGAATGATAAAGCGCTTGACATTGATTCGCGGGGGCGCGTTGGTTAGATCATACGCGCCCACAATGACCTGAACTTCGCTGGGCGATAGGAGCTCCTCGACGCAGTGGGCGGCCGTTAACACCCAGTTGGGGGCGATGAGCGAGCCGCCGCAAAATTGGGCCTCGAAGTCGTTGGCGGCGTCTGAGAAAACCAACGCTGTCATCCAGGGCCATGCATCTGGCGGCGCGTCCTCGCCGCCGATGATATCGGGCGCGGCTGCGGGCGGGCGCGTCGGCGCTCGCGGGGTGGAGGACAGCGCGAACGCGCGTTGACTGGCTTGAGACCCGTTTTGGGCCGCGACGCCCACCGCGCTCAAGAGCAGCAAAAGTAGAGAGAACAAGACAATGGAGAGACGCGTGGTGGTTTTCATGGTGTTCCTCGCGTGATGAGAGAGGATGGTTATGTTCTTTTCAGTTCACTATATCAAACGATTCTCTTTCCACTGTCTCGTAAAAATGAGCCGCAAGTTCAAACCGTTGGCTCATTTTTATGCGATGAGCTGTTTAACAGCAGTTGTGTGGTCAATATGGCTGTGAGCGCGGTGGCATGATTGGCAAGCCCTGCGCGATGAGTTTCGCGTAAGTGCGTTACAGCAGGATGATGAAATAAGCCGGTTTGCTCCAGCGCGCGTCGGCTCATGGCCGTTTCCGCCCACTCGGGCAGACGCGTTTGTCGCCACCAGGTTGCATGAGGCGAAGCCAGGCCCTTTTTTCGCCGCTGCACAATGGCCTTGGGGAGAAATGGCGCGGCCGCGGCGCGCAACAACGCTTTTTCGCGCCCTCCAGCGAGATTGAGTCGCGGGTCCCAACGGAGCGCCACCTCCCAAAGCTTGTGGTCTAGAAATGGGGTGCGCGCTTCAACGCTGTGGGCCATGCTCATTCGATCCACCTCCAGGTTGATGAAATCGGGCAGCCGGCTCTGCGCATCGAGCAGCGTGAGCGCATGGAGAAGGTGAATATCGGGTGGGAGATGAGGCCAGGGCGCTGACGCGTCGGCCTGTTCGCGCAGGTCGGGATGAAGTATCTGGCGGGTTTCGCGGGGTGAGTGCGGGGTTAGCCAGCGCAAGTAGCGGACAGCGAGGGGCGCGTCTGGCCGGCGCAGCAGATCGGAGGCGGCGGCCGATGCGCCCCAACGCGGCCCCATGCGCGCCACGATTCGTCTCACCCATCTCGGCCATCGTCTGGCTTTGGCCAGCTTGGCCTCTCCCAAATACCATTGATAACCACCAAACAACTCATCGGCGCCCTCGCCTGTGAGGATCACTTTCAAACCCGCTTCGGCGCAGGCCCGGTAGAGCAGCCAAATCGCGATGTGTGTGGCGCTGCCCACAGGCTGCCCATAATCCGCGACCAGGCGAGGCAGTAGATCGAATGCGTTTTTGTCAAAACGCACGGTGTGATGCGTCACATGCAGATGCGAGGCCGCCAATTCGGCGAAGGGGGTTTCATCGTAAGCGGGATCGTCGAAGCCAATATTAAACGTGTGCAAATCGGGATGAGCGGAGCGACGCATCAAGGCGGCCACTAGGCTCGAATCGACGCCGCCGCTAAGCAAAGCGCCCACTGGAACATCGCTGCGCAGACGCATGGTGACGCTTTCTTGCAACAGGGCGATGAGCTGTTCGGCTGCATCCTTGGGCCGCACCAGATCATTGCGAGACGCGGGCAAAGGACGCCAATAATGCGTGCGCCGTTCACCCGAAGGCGTAATGAGCAGGCTATGGCCCGGCGGGAGATGATGCACATTGGCGTAGAGGGTTTCGGGGCCGGGAATCCAACCAAAGCTGAGCAGATGAGCCAAAGGTCGGGGATTGAGCCGGGGTTGTTCGGGAAGCAATGTCAACAGCGCGGGCAGTTCGGATGCAAACGTCAGCCGTTCGCCTTGGCGATGAAGATAGAGCGGTTTGATGCCAAAACGATCTCGCGCCAAAAAGAGGCTCTTTTCCGAACGATCGTAAATGGCGATGGCGAACATGCCCCGAAAATATTGCACGCAGGCTGGGCCCCATTCCTCCCATGCATGCACCAGCACTTCGGTGTCGCAGCGCGTGCGGAAACGATGACCTCGCGTCTCCAATTCTCGCATCAACTCGATGTAATTGTATATCTCTCCATTCTGCACAGCCACCACGCGGCCATTCTCGTTACTCAGGGGCTGACGCCCCCGTTCCAGATCGATAATGGCCAGGCGTCGCACTCCAAGCCGGACGGTCTCGTCTTCCCAATGTCCTTCGTCGTCCGGCCCGCGATGAACAAGCCGGCGCAACGCGGGCCGGAGATCGGGCGCTCCCTCTGGAGCATAGACGCCAACGATGCCGCACACCGCGCTCAGACCTTTTCGACCAGGCCTTCTTCCATCAGGTGTACGGCCAATTCCAACACGTCCGAACGGGTTTGTTTGGGGTCAACTCCAAACGCGTCGGCCAACGCCTCGGCGATAACGCCCAAACTGGTGCGGCCATCGAGCCGCTCCCACAAGAACGCGCCGGTGGAGTTCAGAGAAAAGTAGGACCCGGTAATGACATCGATAATAATCACCTGGTCTTCCAATGTGTCAGAAGCCGTGTGAGGAGAGGGTATGAGGCAATCGTAAAGGGTGATCATGTGACGGTGGGTTTGTTCTTGCATTTCTTGTTGAAGAATATTCTCTGAAGATCAAGTGGCCGCATGTTGGGGCGGCATGGCATGTTGTGATGGTGAGATGGTCGTGGTCGAAAAAAGGCGTTGTGCGTCGCGGCCAAAAGCCGCATTGTCTGTGGGGTCTGAGAACAAGATGGCGGCGCAAACGCGCTCACGAGGGGTGAGGGCCGCGCGGCTTTCCGGCTCGTAGAAGCAATTGCAGAGGAGCAGGGGAAAGAAGGCGCAGCCCTAGAGCGGCCGCGAAGTAAAGAAAGGCCACGGCGACCGATGCAGCCGTCGCAACCAGAAAATTATCCTTCACAAGGGTCTGGGCCGTCAAGAAGGGCAGGCCCAGCGCGATGAGGCCGAGCAACATGGGCCATTTGAGGTGCAGTGCATCTCGCACAAAGGCAAAGAACACCAGCGCGTAGACTGTCAGCCCTAAGGTCATGGCCCAGGCAGCGCCCACCGCGCCCATTTGCGCGGCCAGATGAGCGCTAGACAACCAAAAGGTGAGAATGCCCGCCACCAGGGCAATGAGCTTGTGACGCGGGCTTTCTTGCACGGCCGTGGCCACCGTGCCCATGCCCACCACCACGATGGCGGGCAATGAAAGCAGCATGACCTTGAGCACCAGGGCCGATTCTTCATAAGCCGAACCCAAAATAAAGGGCATGATCCAGTCGGCCGTGTATTGCACGGCCACCACGGCCACCACGGCCAGGGCCGCGCCCCATTGCGTCACCGTTTGCAGCCAATGCCCTGCCCGTTGGTGTTGGCCCCCTGCTTTGAATTCGCTCACCGTGGGCAAAAAGGCTCGCAACAATTGGTCGATGATGGTGAAGACCAGGAAAAACACGGTGAGAGAGAGGTCGAAATACGACACCTGAACCGAATTGCCCGTGATCAATTGCACCAAAAGGGTGCCTGAACGAAAGAGCACGATGAGACCGATGTTCGTGGCCCAAAACCCCAATCCCATTCGCAAATAGGGCCGGAGAAAGCGAAGATCAGGACGCAGCGCCTCGCGTGTGAACCAACGCTTTGTCCAGTGAAAGGCCAATCCCAGATAAATGAGTTCGTTGATTGTATACGCGGCCATTTGCGCGCTCACCCCGCGCGCGCCCGCCATCAGCACCAGAGGCAGTTGTGTGGTCAGTCGCCACGAGGTTTCCACCGACCACTTGCCCATTTGTTTGGTCGCATAAAGTAGATGATAACTGGTCCACGATATGATATGCAGTCCTGCGGATAGACCAATGAGAAACGCGGGCCATCCCGCCAACCAGGGGGCGATCAGCGGCCCGAGCAGCAACATCATGAATGGAAGGCTCAACCCCACCAACAGTCGCAAGAGAAAGGCCTGGCCAAAAAGCTTGCTTGCGGCCTTGGGCTTTCGCTCGATGAGCTGGGGCATATGACGGCCAAACACTTCCAGTCCGCCAAAATCGCCCACCCACCACAAGAGCAACGAGAGCGACATGGCCAACGCGAACTGGCCATAGGCTTGCGGCCCAAGCCACCGGGGCACGATAAGCGCCCATAGCGCGCCGCCCATCAACTGGATGCCTTTGTTGATGCTGATAAGCGATAGGTTGCGACCCATCGCCTTGACTTCCGCGGTCATGGATAGGAGAGGGGAAAAAGGATGTGGGAAAAGGAAAGCGGCCGTTTGAAGTGCTGCATGTTATTCTATCGGGTCTTGGCCCCATTGCGCCAACGCGCGCGCGGCCGCGGGGTCGGTCCACAAGAGGCTGCGCACCTGAACCGCGGTCGCGCCCATGTTCAGGCAAAGCGCGACATCTTGCCGGCGCTGAATCCCGCCGGACGCGATCAGCGCGGCATCGAGAGCCAACGCCGCCACTTTTTCCAACGCGCGTAAGGTGAAAGGCAGGGCGATAGGCCCGCCCAAAACGCCCTCCAACAGCGCCTGGCCAGATGCAGGATAGACGGCCGGGGGCGGCCCGCCAATAACCAGGGCGTCAGCGCCAGCAACCACGCAGGCTTTGGCCAGATGAGCCGCCCGCGTTGAGGGCAGCTTCACCAGCAAGGGCAGGGTTGTCACGCGGCGCACTGCGGCGATGGCCGCGCTCAACTCACCCAGATTGACATCCTCTCTCACCGGCAACTCGATGCCCGCAACCACCGGCTCCTCCTCCAGACGCTCCGCCATCCAGGCGCGATCGCCGGGAGCGCCTTCGGCCAGGCTGATGATCAATGGAACGCCCAACCGCCGCCATTGCGTTCGGTGTTGATCCAACAGCCGGCGAAAACCGGGATTGTGGTCACCGGTGTTTAGCAGAAACCCGGCCGGCAATTCGGCCAGGCGCGGCGGCTCGCTGCCGCGCCGCGGTCGAAGCGTCACCGGATGGGTGACCACCGCGGCGAACATGTCGGGCGTGAGCCCGCTTGGCCAACAATCGCCGTTGCCCGCGCCGCCGCTGCCCACCATGATGGGAGAGTGCAATACGAGTCCGCGTTTGTTATTTGGGGCGAGATCGAGCATGAGTGAAAGGGCGTGCAATCAAGGAATGTTGAACCGGTCGCGAGCCAAACGACCGCATTATCACACAATGTCTGCGAGATCGAAGACAGGCCCGCGCAGACAGACGCGACGACGGCCCCCCGCCACGTCGCGAGCGCAGGTTTGACACGCGCCCACGCCGCAGAAAAAGGTGGAGGGATAAAGCGCCTGCGCATATCCATGGCGCAACAGCAGGCGCTGTTCTTCGATGGCCGCGGCCAGAGTTTGATAGAATGCCATCGTGCCTGCAGCCGCAACCGCGTCGGCCCAGGACAGCAGCTCGGGCAACAGCGTTGATATGCGGCCTCGGCGACCGCGGCTGCCATCCACGGTGGCCAGGCGGTACTCGACCGCCAACGGCAATCGCTGCGCGGGAATCGCGCGCGTGGCCGATGTCGCTTCAACGGCCAAAGTCACGGCCACGCCTTGGGCGACCGCTTTCTCCACCAGAGAAAGCAGGGTCCAGGCCCATTCGCCTTCGCCCAGGCAAAGCAGGCGCCGCGCTTGGGCTGCGATGCGAAAGCCCCGACCAACCGGCCCCAGGCAGTCTAGCGTTTCGCCGACCGAGCGCGCGCGCAACCAGGCGTGACCGCGATCCGCATCGGGCGGGATGCGAATGCTTAGCAAATCATCCTGAATCGATAGCGGGTGGAAGGTGCGCGGCAGATATGGGTCTAAGCCGGGACCGGGCCGGACGAGTATGGGCTGGCCCGGGCCCAGGCGCATGGCCAGCGCGGCCGCTTTCAGTGTCAAAATCACATGCCCGCGTTCAGACTCTCGTTTGACAACATGCGCTTTGGTCTGGATCATGGTTGCTGCTTATTTTCCGCCCCGCGCCACCACCTTGAGCTCTTGCGGGTTCAACACAATGATGCGGCTACGCGCATTGGTGACAAGCCCTTGTCGGCGCAGACGACTCATAACCCGGATCGCCGTTTCCACCGTAGTGCCCGTCATTTCGGCGATGTCTTGCCGCGTGAGAGGCATGTCGATGAGAATGGCCTCATCTTGCTGTTCGTAGGGTCGGCCGGCCAGATCGGCAAGGCGCAAGAGCGTGCGCGCAATGCGCTGTTCCACCCGGTCTACAGCCAAACTGCGCACGAGCTCGTTGGTCAGGCGCAAACGCCGCGTGAGCTCTGAGATAACGCCCATAGCCACCCGCGGATAACGCTCGAGAATGGTGAAAAAGTCTCGGCGGGCGATGGTCACGACAGCGACTTCCTCAAGGGTTTGCGCAGTGGCGGAATAAGGCCTGCCATCCAACACGGCCATTTCCCCAATAAGCTGCCCCGGCCCCAGCACCTCCAACACCACATCGCGACCGTGGTCTGTGTGTCGCACCAGCTTCACCCGACCGATCCAAATGATATAGAGCGCATCGGGTGGATCGCCTTGAAAAAAGAGATAGGCGTCTTTAGGATAACAGTGGCCGTGCAACATGGGCGCGATTTCGACCCACTCTTCTTCGGAGAGGCCGCGAAAGAGGGGCGCAGTGCGCGCGACCTGCACCATATTCCATTGAAGTTTGTCCAGTCGAGGGCCGGTTCGCGTCTTCGTGTTTACCATGACTTAAAAGGCGCCGTGCATTGAGAGGCCGTTGGCGAATTGCTGGGTGATGAGAGGATGAATTTCCCCTTTGCGTATTCTAACACAAACCCCCTATGAAGAAGAAACACGCGCGCGCTGACCATAACGTGGGTGTTATCCAGATTACTTTGCGCCTTGCGCGCCCAGGGGCAGGAAAAGCAAGTGCGACGCCTGATAAACCTCATGCACGGCCAGGTAATCGCCGGCCCAACCGCCCACCACATGCAGGTTGGGGCCGATAATGGTCGCGACCGGAAAGCGCCAGGGGCCAGAGCGAGGCGAATCAAACGTGGACCAGGCCTGAGTGTTGAGATCGAAGCGTTCGTGCAGATGGGGCGCGGCGCCATTGCCTCCGCCAATGGCATAGACCGAACTCCCCTCCGCGGCCAATGCTAATCCTGCTCGCGGCTCGGGCAACGCAGTGCTGGCGAGCCAACTGTCTGTGACGGGATCATAAGTCCACATCTCCGCGCGCGTGGTCGCGTCGTCGCGGCCTCCGGCGAGGTAAATGCGGTCGCGCAGCGCCACGGCCGCGCCAAACCCGCGCGGTTCGGGCAGACGCCGGCCTTCCTCCCAGCGATTCGCGGCCGCATCATAGATGAACAAGGTGTCGGTCATGCTCGCGCCATCCCATCCTCCCATGGCATACAATCGGCCTTCCATCGCCACTAGGGCCAGTCCACAACGGGGTTCGGGCAGCGCGGCGACCGATTCCCAAAGCGAGCGTTCAGGATCATAGCGATCGACGCGCGCCAACGCTTGCTCCCCAGCGCAACCGCCAACAACGTAGAGATAGTTCTCCAGGCCGGCTGCGGCCGCATTGCGAGCCGCGACCGCGCGCGGAGCCAGGCTTTGCCAGGCCTCTACCAGCGGATCATACACTTCCATCACCGCCACGTCGCCCGATTCATTTTCGCCGCCCACCACATAGAGTCGTCCATCCACCACGCCCCCTGCGGCTCGGCTACGCGGGGTGAACATAGGCGGCATCGAGGCCCAACGAGGCGCATCTTTACGCGGCAAGATGGCGACTGCGGGCGCTCCCATGTCTGTGGTGAACGCTGCGCCACGCGCGGGGGTCATGGTCATGCTACGGTTGGGCCAAAGCGCCATAAGGAGGGCCAGCGCGATGGCGGCCAGCAAAACCACAGTGCGCCATGGCCGCCATTGGTCTCGCACCGGCTCCCACTTGGGCGGTGCGGGCTTTGTTTCAGCGGCTCCGGCGGCCAATCCCGGCACGCTGATCCAGCCGCGGCGCACGGCCTCCATGGTGGCTTCGGTGCGCGATTGCACGCCCATCTTCTCGAAGATGTTGCGCACATGCACCTTGACCGTATTGGGGCTGATGACCAATCGCGTCGCGATTTCATCGTTGCTTAGCCCTTCGGCCAGCAGGCCGAGCACCTCGGTTTCGCGGCGGGTGAGGGGGTTTTCGTTCGACATGGATAGATAAATGATGCAGTGACGCAAACGCTTGTAGGCGGTATCAACCGTTCATTATAGCACAGGCGCGATGAGATGGAGAGATGAATAGGGGCGACCAATCGCCTCCACCACCTTGAGCCTTGCCTCCGCCTCTCGCACGCTTTACAATGGAAAGGATAGATGGCGTTTCTTGGCCCTTTTCGATGCCCTCCACTTCATTTCCGCAGCGCATTTTGGCCATCAAGTTGGCCGATTTGGGTGACGTGCTCAATGTCACTCCGGCGTTGCGCGCGCTGCGACGCACCTTTCCCAACGCCCAGCTCGATATTTTGGTCAATCCTCACACCGCGAGTTTGCTCGAGGGCTCGACCCTGGTGGATGAGGTGATTATCTTGCCCAAGGTGCAAATGGAGGGATTACGCGTGTTTTCACCGGCCTCCTGGCCCATTCTCTGGCGCAGCGTGCGCGTGTTGCGTGCGCGCGGCTACGATACGGTGGTCAATTTTCATCATTTAACCACGCCGTTGGGGCGAGTGAAGCAGCGTTTTCTCATCGCGGCCACTGGCGCGAGCGCGCGCGTGGGTTTGGACAATGGTCATGGGGGTTGGCTCACGCATTCGGTGGAGGATAAAGGTTTTGGCGCGCGGCCGGAGGTGGTCTATTGGTTGGATCTGGCTGCGCGCTTGGGCGCGACGCATCCCGATGTCAGCCTGGATTTGCCGGTGGGCGAGAACGACCACAAGCTGGTTGAGGCCATGTTGGCCCAACAAGGATTGGCCGCGCGCGGCTTTGCGGTGTTGCACCCCGGTTCGGGGGGGTTTTCTTTGGCCCGGCGATGGGACCCGCCCAAGTTTGCTGCGCTTGCGGTCGCGCTGGAGCGCCGTTATCGTTTGCGCAGCATCCTTGTGGGCACGGCCGGCGACGATGTCCCCGCTGTGCTGGCCCACGCCAAAACCCCCATCATCGACTTCAGCCAGCGACTGAGCATCAAGCAATTGGCCGCGTTGTTAAGCCGCGCCTCGCTTTTTGTGGGCGCGGATAGCGGCGTGATGCACGTGGCCGCGGCCATGCGCGCGCCCATCGTGGCCATCTTTGGCCCCACCAACCATCGCGCTTGGGCGCCCTGGACGCCATACAGTCCCAGTCGCGTGGTGCGAACCGGCATCGACTGTTCGCCTTGCGCTTATGTAGGACACGACGTTGGCCAGCGCAATGGTTGCGCCGCGCGCACCTGCCTGGCACTGCTCGATGTGGATCAGGTCATGGCCGCGGTGGATGAGGTGCTTCGGTGACCGCGCTTTATCTTGTTTCCACGCCTATCGGCAACCTCGAAGACATCACCTTGCGTGCATTGCGCGTGTTGCGAGAGGTCGATCTTATTGCCGCGGAAGACACTCGCTACAGCGCGCGGTTGCTGCGCCATTACGACATATCGAAAAAAATCGTTAGCTTGCACGAGCATAATGAGACGCGCAAGATCGGGGCTATTTTGCACGCTTTGGACCAGGGGCGAACCGTCGCGCTTATCAGCGACGCGGGCACGCCGCTCCTCTCTGACCCCGGCTATAAACTGGTGCGAGCGGCTATCAACGCCGGTCATGAGATTGTGCCTGTGCCTGGGCCTTCGTCAATTTTGGCTGCGCTCGTTGCGTCCGGTCTTCCCACCGATCGTTTTCTCTTCCTCGGTTTTCCTCCGCGCAAGGCTGCGGCGCGGGTGGAGTGGCTGCGCAAGCTGGCGTCCGAATCGGCGACGCTTATCTTGTTTGAGTCTCCGCGGCGTTTGGCCGCTCTTCTACATGATGTCGTCGCGACGTTGGGGCCGGAGCGGCCTGTGGTCATTGCCCGCGAATTAACGAAAATGCACGAAACGTTTTGGCGAGGTCAGGCCAAAGAGGCCGCGCGCGCCTTTGCAGACCCGCCTCCAGGCGAGGTGGTGGTGATGGTGGGGGGTGCGAAAGCCGATGAGAAAAGGGAATTTCCGCCCGAAATGACCGAAGCTGCTCTCGCCATGAAAGAAGGCGGTCTCAAAACTTCAGAAATCGCTCGTCTTTTGGCCCAACTTACCGGATGTCGGCGTCGCGAGATATATCGGTGGCTGCTTTCCGAGCAGTCTTTCGTAGGGAAATCGTAGGTCTGACGTCGAAAAAATCGTTTGACATGAAAGAGAATTGGCGTTATACTATGCATATGAAGGTTTATGCCCCCACAATTCTTTTGCCATGACTCCACGCCCGCGCCCCGCGCGGGCGTTTCTTTTTTCACTTTGCCTACGCCGCACTTCGGTCGGCTTCCTCTCTCACCCATCTGCTGGAGGTGTTTATGGATTCGGCGATGATCGGCAAAATCATGAAGGCCAAACGGTATGCTGATGAGCGCTACGAACGGCTACAGTTCCGACGCTTTGAGGTGATTTTCAAGGGTGACCACCGCGATCACCTGATACAATATGACGAAGGGGATTGGTCGTGCACCTGTGATTTCTTCAAACAGCGGGGTGTGTGTAGTCACACCATGACCATGGAGCGGGTTCTCAATGGTATGTTGCCAGACTGGGCGCCCGCGGCCAACCACTACATGGAACCCGTATTCGCCTAAGCCCACACAACGACATAGCGCATTGGAAAGCAAGCCCGACGCATCCCTCGCGTCGGGCTTTTTTGTGTTCGTCTGCGGTTTCCTGGTGCCAAGGGATTACGCCGCCGCAGCCAGCCTGGAGCCATCCAACTTGAGGGAAAGCACCTGCGAAACGCTGTCCGATCCCATACTGACGCCGTAGATCGTGTTTGCAACTTCGATGGTGCCGCGATTATGGGTGATGATGATCACCTGGGCGTCTTTGGTGAGTTCGAGCAGCGCCTCGCGCACCCGACCAATGTTCGATTCGTCCAAGGCTGCATCCACTTCGTCCATGACCACAAAAGGCAGGGGGCTGACGCTGAGAATGGCGAAGATCAGGGCGACAGCCGTGAGCGCGCGTTCGCCGCCCGAAAGCATGGACAGGTTTTCGGCTCGTTTGCCGGGCGGTCGGGCGATGATCTCGACGCCCGTGGCCGTGATGTCTTCGACGTTGGTTAGCACCAATTTGGCCGCGCCGCCGCCAAATAGCCGTGTAAAATAGGCCGTGAACGCCTTGGCGACGGCCTCGAAGGTGCGTCGGAACTCCTGATCCATGAGCTGGTCCAGCTCGCGGATCACCTGTCGCAGCTGCCCTTCGGCGTCTTCCAGATCTGCCGCTTGTTGGCTGAGGAAGTCATAGCGTTCCTTGGTGGCTTCATATTCGCTTTGCGCTTCGGGGTTGATGGCTCCCAAACGGTTGATCAGGCCCTTCAGCCGGCGAATTTCGTTCTCGGTTTCGGGCGGGAGATGCTCAACATGGGGGAGGCTGGTGACAATGCGATCAAATGGCAAGGGCTCTTGAGCCGGAAACCCTCCGCGGCTGTCCAGCGAAACTAAACCAAAATCGTGCTCGATCTGTCCACGCAGATGAACCAGGTGGTCTTCCGCTCGTTGTCGCGCCAACTGCGCCTGGTTTCGTTGCAATTCCTCTTGATGCAATCGCTTGCGCAGGATTTCGGCTTGCTGTTCTTGCGCATCCCAGCCGCTTTCCAGGCTTTCCAACTCGGTTTGGGCGGGGATCATACGCGAATGCAGCGCTTTTAGCTCCGCTTCAATGGCTTGCTCGCGCGTTTCGAGTTCGATCATTTTCGCCTTCAGCGACTCGATCTCCCGCGCCAGTTTCTGCTCTGAAAGATTTCGTTGCTCGATCTCGGCTTCGATCTGGCGTAATGTGGTGCGATGCGCTTGCACCAGGGTGATCTGGCTGCGTCGCGTTTCTTCGGCCGCGTCCAATCGCGCTTGAGCCTGGGCCGCGGCCTGCATGAGCCCTTCGACGCTTAACGCGGCCAGTTTTTCTTCCAATATCTCGATGCGTTTTTCTTTGGCGGCTCGTTCCTGGATGAGACGCGTCTTCTCCTCGCGCAGCGCGGCCAGTTTTCTTCCCAGAGCTTCCAATTCGGCGGCTTGTTTGTGTGATCGTTCGCGATGCCAGGATTCTTTCTGCCGGGCGCGATCCAGCGCGCTCTGCACCCGAGCCAATGCGGCCGCGCCCTCGCGTTCGCGTTCACCAAGAGCTGACACCTGCTCCACCAGTCGCGTCAATTGTTCGTCTATGGCGCCAATGGTCTGATTCAGTTCTTCGATTTCCAGTTGCAGGTTTCGGGCCTGTTCCTCGAGCTTCGCGATTTGGCCCGGAAGCGCCCGCCATTCGCGTTCGCGGGCGAGCATGCCCCCGCGCTGGCGTTGGTCGCGGCTGCCTCCGCTAACGCTGCCTCCAGGATGCACATAGTCTCCTTCCAAAGTCACGATGCGGGGGCGAAAGCCTCCGCGCGTCACCCGTCGCGCCGCGGCCAGGTCGGTCACCACCAAGATTTGCCCCAAGAGCAACTCCACGGCTGGGGCCACCTCGGCGCTGAAACTCACCAAGTCCACAGCCCAGCCCAGCGCGCCCGAGTCGGAGGGGGCGGACCGTCTTTTCAGGGGTTGTAGATTGTCTAGCGGCAAAAATGTCGCGCGCCCTCCACGCGTCTTTTTGAGAAATTCGATGGCTTTTTCGGCATCATTCCAGGAACGGACCACAACATCCTGGATGCGCGCGCCCAGGGCCACCTCGATAGCTTGCTCCAAATGATCGGGGACCTCGATCAAGGTGGCGATTGGGCCAAGCACGCCGGGCAGACGTCCTTCTTTTCCGGCCACTATCACCTTGCGCACGCCGGCAAAAAGCCCTTCGCCTTCCGCTCGCAGCCGGTCCAACAATTCTAGCCGGGCTCGCAACGCGCGCAATTGCGCCTGTTGTTCGTTGCGTCGTTGCTCCAAGCGCGCCCGCTTTGTAATGAAATCGCGACGACGTTTCTCCAGAGTTTGGTGCTCGGATCGCAGGTCCGATATCTTGCGACCAAGCTCTTGCAGCGCTTGTCCGGCTTGTTGAAAGCGGGTCTCCAGTTTTTTGGCTTCGGTTTCGGCCTCCTCGGCCGCGAGCACGTCGGCCTCGCGCTCCTTCACGATGGCTGCTCGTCGTTCTTTGGCTTGGGCAATGCGATTTTCGCGGTCCGCGATGCGCGCATCCAGGGCTAAAAGCTCTCGTCGCGCTTCTGTCAACTCGGTTTCTGTTTGGCGGCGCTCCTGCTCTTGCGCGCCCAAAGCCTTTTGCGCCTGCTGCACATGCGCCTCTAGCTCGCGACGCTGTTCGAGCAAAGTCGCCAACATGGCTTCGGCCTCGCTCAGGCGTTCGCGTTCGGCATCGCGGCGCTGCGTGAGAAGGTCGCGTTCGTGGTGCACCCGTTCGATATCCGCGCGCACGCTTCGCAGTCGCTCCTGGCTCACGGCTTTTTCTCGAGACAGGTTCGCTCGCTGGCTTTCCAGTTCGCTCAGTTCTTGTCGCCAGGCGGCCAACTGCGCTCGCAACTGCGTTTGTCGCTCGCGTAAGGCGGCGGTGTCGGCCGCGTGTTCTTGGATGCGTTTTTCGGTTTCGGCAATGACTTTTTCCCAATGAGCCACGGCATTTCGGGCGTCGACGAGTTCGTTTAAGGCCACATGCCAGTTGTGCCCATACCAGATGAGCAGCAGTTCTCGCAATTCATGGCTCAGGGTTTCATATTGCTGCACGCGACGGGCCTGACGCTCCAGTTGTCTTAATCGCGGTTCGATCTCGGTGAGAATGTCGCGCACTCGCGTGAGGTTGTCGCGCGTCTTTTGCAGCCGGTCCATGGTTTGCCGGCGTTTATGACGATAAACCGTGATGCCTGCGGCCTCTTCAAAGAGCTCGCGGCGGTCTTCAGGTCGTTGGGCCAGGGCCTGATCCACCATGCCTTGGCCAATGACGGTGTGGGTGCGGCGTCCCAGACCGGATCGGTCCAACAGCTCCTGAACGTCGCGTAAGCGCACGCGATTGCCATTGAGATAGTATTCGTTTTCGCCGGAGCGATACGCTCGACGGCCGATCACCACCTCTTCGAAATCAATGGGCAGCCAGTTATCGCTGTTGTCGAGGGTGAGCGTGACCTCGGCCATGCCCATGCGGGCGCGGCCATTGGAGCCGCTGAAGATCATGTCTTCGGTCTTCCGGCCGCGAAGGGTGCTGTATGCCTGTTCGCCCATGACCCAACGGATGGCGTCGGCGATGTTGCTTTTGCCACTGCCATTTGGCCCCACGATCGCGGTGATACCCTCTCCGAAACGAAGTTCGGTTTTGTTGGCGAAGGTTTTATAGCCGTGAAGGGTCAGTTTTTTGAGGCGTATCATGCGGGTGCTTCGTGTAGTGATGGGGGAAGATCGGCGTTCGAGTCGGAGGAATGAACGCCATGACGATTTATACCCGACTCCGCAAAAAAAAGCAAACAAGCGGGAGCGGGCGAGGAAGTCAGAGGTTCTTCCGTGCGTGGCTTCGCGTAGTCATGCACTATGGAAAACGCGCCCGAACCCCGCAACCAAGCCCCTCAGCCAGCCGGGCTGGTGTTGTCAAAGACCAAACCATTCTCGATCATTACGCCCAGGCCGTTTGGTGAGCCGGGGCGCGCTTGCTCAATCGTATAACCCCAGGCTCACATATTTCGCGCCGCTGTCGGGAAGCACCGTGACGATGACGCCCTTGTCCAAAGTCTTGGCCACTTCCAGGGCCGCGTGCACATTCGCGGCCGCGCTGAAACCCACGAACAGCCCCTCTTCTCGCACCAATCGCCGCGCCATGTCCCATGCGGCTTCGGCCTCCACCCGCACATCGGCCTCTTTCACCGCAGGATCATAGATGCCGGGCACGATGGAGGTCTCCATGTGCTTGAGGCCCTCGATGATTTGCAGCTCGTCGGCCGGCTCCACGGTGATGACGTGGATATCGGGTTTGAGTTCTTTCAGGCGTCGGCTTACGCCCATGAATGTGCCGCTGGTGCCGATGCCGGTGACGAAGTGGGTGATGCGGCCTTGGGTTTGTTTCCATATCTCCGGCCCGGTTCCATAATAATGGGCCAGCCAGTTGTCGGGATTGTTGTACTGGTCGGGATAGAAATAGCGGTCGGGATGCTCGGCCACCATCTCGCGCACCAGGCGGATGGCGCCATCGGCCGCGTCCAGCGGGTCGCTGAACACCAGCTCGGCGCCGTAGGCTCGGGCCAGTTGTTTGCGCTCTTCGGTCACGTTTTCGGGCATGACCAACATGACGCGATAGCCCTTGGCCGCGCCCACCAGCGCGTAGCCGATGCCCGTATTGCCGCTGGTCGCGTCGATGATGATCTTGTCCGGCGTCAGGTCGCCGCGCAGCTCGGCCTGCTCGATCATGCGAAGGGCCGGGCGGTCCTTAACCGAACCGCCCGGATTGAACCATTCCGCTTTCGCGTAGACCTCGACGCCCGCAGGCAACCCTTCGGTGACGCGTTCCAACTTCAGCAAGGGCGTGTTGCCGATTTGCTGCAAAATGGGCGGCCGATGAGGCCGTCGCCAACGCATGGGGTCGGGTTTGTAAATGCGCGCGCTTGAGGTGGCCATGATTATCCTTTCTCAATAGGCATGCCAACGAGATTGCCCCACTCGGTCCACGAACCGTCGTAATTGCGCACGGTGGGATAACCGAGCAGGTAGGTGAGCACGAACCAGGTGTGGCTGCTGCGCTCGCCAATGCGGCAATAGGCGATGATGTTTTGGTCGGGGCTGAGACCGGCTTCTTCTTCGTAGATGGCTTTGAGCTCCTCCACCGATTTGAACGTGCCGTCCGGGTTCGCGGCCCGCGCCCAGGGCACATTGCGCGCGCCCTTGATGTGACCGCCGCGCAGCGTGCCTTCCTGCGGATAATCGGGCATGTGCAGCAACTCGCCCGAATATTCCTGCGGCGAACGCACATCGATGAGCGGCAAACCGGCCGCCTGATGCGCCAACACCTGGTCGCGGAACGCGCGAATCTTGTAATCCTGGCGATCCGGCGCGTGATATTCGGCCGGCGGGAAGCTGGGAACCTCGCGCGTCATCTCCCGTCCCTCCTCGACCCATTTTTGCCGGCCGCCATCCATGACCGCGGCTTTGGTGTGGCCGAAAAGCTGGAAGACCCAGAACGCATAGCAGGCCCACCAGTTGTTCTTGTCGCCGTAGAACACGACGAACGTGTCGTTGCTGATGCCGTGCTTGCTGCACAGGGCCTCGAACTCTCGGGGGCCGATGTAATCGCGCGTCACCGGGTCGTTCAGATCGGAAATCCAATCGATCTTGATGGCGTTGGGAATGTGGCCTGTGTCGTAGAGCAGCACATCCTCGTCGCTTTCCACGATGCGCACGTTTGGGTCGTTGAGATGCTCGGCCACCCAGTCGGTGGTGACCAGAACTTCGGGATGAGCATACTCGCTGAATTTATCACTCATGGCGAATGAACCTCCATTGGAATGTGTGTGGAATGATCTTGCTGCGTCACCGGATATAGACCACGGATAACACGGATTTCGCGGAGCAGCCTCCTTTATGCGTGAAATTCGTGTTGGTTCGCGTCAAGATCGCGGCGGTAATCCGCAAAATTGTTCATAATCGATAAGTTCGGTGACGGTGGGGTTGTCGCCGCACAGAGGGCAGTTGGGGTCGCGCTGCACGTTCAGGGTGCGGAAACTCTGGTCGAGCGCGTCATACATGAGCAAGCGACCCACCAGAGGCTCGCCGATGCCCACGATGAGCTTGATGGCTTCCACGGCCTGAATCGCGCCGATGATGCCGGGCAGCACGCCGAACACGCCGGCCTCCGCACAACTGGGCACCTCGCCGGGCGGAGGCGGGTCGGGGTAAAGGCAGCGGTAGCAAGGGCCGCCCTCGATGCCCTTGGCCGGATTCGCGGGCTGGTAAACCGTGACCTGGCCTTCGAACATGAAAATGGACGCATCCACCAGGGGAATGCCCAGCATGTGACAGGCGTCGTTGACCAGATAGCGGGTGGGGAAATTGTCCGAGCCGTTGAGCACGATGTCGTATTCGCGCAGGATGTCCAGCGCGTTTTCGCTGCTCAGCGCCACAGGATGGCCTTTGATCTCGATGTCGGAATTGAGATCGTGGAGGCGGCGAATGGCCGATTCGACCTTGAGCTCGCCGATTTCGCTTTCGCTGTGCAGAATCTGGCGTTGCAAGTTGGTGCGATCCACGCGGTCGAAATCCACGATGCCCAGGGTTCCCACGCCGGCTGCGGCTAAATAGAGCGCGGCCGGCGAGCCCAAACCGCCCGCGCCGATCAACAAGACTTTGCTGTCCAGTAGTTTTATCTGTCCTGCTTCGCCAATGTCGGGCATGATCAAATGACGGGCATACCGTTCGCGTTGAGCGGGTGTGAGGAAGCGCGGCTCTTCGAACTCGAAACCGGCGTTGATCCAGGCGCTGAATCCGCCGGCCATGGAATAGACATTGGTGTAGCCCAGCTCCTGCAAGTTGTGAGCGGCCAGCAGGCTGCGCACGCCGCCGGCGCAATAGAGCACAATGGGCGCTTCGCGGTCGGGCTGCACCATCTCGATTTGCAGCTCCAGAAAGCCGCGACTCACGTGCCGCGCGCCCGGCACATGGCCTTGCACCCATTCTTCGTGCTCGCGGATGTCGATAAGGGTGATCTCCTTGCCGTCGCGTAGCCAGTCGGCCACTTCCCATGGCGTCGTTTCCGGAATTTCTTGGCGCAGGCGAGCCAGGAGTTGGTCACGCGTGATTCGTGTCATGATGCCTCATTTCTCCCTATGCCTTGACCGTTCCCCCGGCCATGGCCGGGACAATGGATATCTTGTCGTTTGGGTTTAGGGGCGTGTCGAGACCTTGCAGGGTGTGGATGTTGTCGTCGTTGACGAATACATTGATAAAACGTTTGACTTCACCGTTTGCATCGAGCAGACGCTCGCCGATGCCCGGAAACGCTTCATCCAGCGCCTGCAACGCTTCGCGCACGGTCGCGGCCTCGACCTGGACTCGCGATTGCTTATTGGTCAGACGACGGAGAGGGGTGGGGATGTAGATAGTGCTCATGAGTTCTTCTCTGTGTGGTTGGGGGGTGGATATTGGATGTTCGATATTGGATATTCGATATTGGATATTAGGTTATTGGTTATTGGATATCAAGTTATTGGATATTGGGTGTTAGGTGATTGAGATGTGTTTTTGTGGCTTTGAATATCCAATATCCAGTATCCACTAACCAATGACCGATATCCAGCATAAAGAAACGGCTCACCGAAAAGTGCGGTGAGCCGAACGGGTCAAACTTATGGGTGAATGACAGGTTTTCATGCCTGCCATCAACCTGCCAAACCGATATCGAGTTATAGGTTCTCACGCGACTCACCGCAATGCTCCATCTTGCGGGGCAGCCGGAATTGCGGACCGGCTACGCCCGCCCGATACAGGAGCAGGTGAACGCAATAATGCTTGTCGCGTAAGAACTCATAGTAGGGTCAGTGTAAACCCAGATGAGCTTTTTGTCAAGAAAGGCCGCCTACGTTTCTCAGTCGGAAGTGAATTTGAAAGTGGATTCCAACTTAGACCAAAAATCGCTGACGCGGCTCAAGAAATCATCGACCGAGTGTCTGGCCAGAGCCGTTAGATAATTTTGCGCGACCCTGTCCCAGTTGACGATGTTCCACCAGGCCGCGATGTAATCGCCGCGACGATTCTCATAGGTGAGATAGTAAGCGTGCTCCCACACGTCAATGCCCATTATGGGGATCAGGCCTTGAGACACCGGGGTGTCTTGATTGGGCAGATTGAGGATGACCAATGAATTCTCAGGCGTCATGGCCAACCAGGTCCAGCCAGAGCCAAAAAGCGTGGCCGCGGACTGGCTAAACTGGCTCTTGAAATCAGCGAAGGAGCCGAACGCGGCATTGATGGCGTCAGCCAGCTTGCCCGAGGGTTCGCCGCCGCCTTTAGGGCTCATGATGGGCCAAAAGATGGAGTGATTGAGATGGCCGCCGCCGTTGTTGCGCACCGCGGTGCGAATATCATCGGGCAGCGCGTCGAGGTCTTGCAAGAGTTCGACGACCGATTTATGGTGTAGTTCGGGGTGGTTTTCGAGTGCGGCGTTCAGCTTATTGACATAACCCGCGTGATGCTTGTCATGGTGTAAAGCCATGATGCGCGTGCCGATATGCGGCTCGAGCGCGTTGGTCGCATAAGGAAGATCGGGGAGTTTGAAGGGATAGGTCATGATATAGCGCTCCTTGTGTGGAATGTGTGTGTGGTGAGATGAGAGAAGAAAGCCGATTTGTGGTGCATGTTGCTACTGGCGGGATTGCTCATGGCGCTTGGCGATGAAAACGGTGAAAGGCGATTAGACGCACAAAAACGCCTGGTCGCGACCATCATTTCGCATATCCCGACCAGGCGTCAGTTTAGATCGTTATGCTGATTTAGTCAAGACGAACGTCGTCCAAGGATGATCTATGCTGTGGCCTCGCCCTCATCGTTTTCTTTGGGGGGCGGAGTAATAAGCGGCGGGTCCTCTGCTTCCAGCGCGGGCGGGGTGGTTGGTGGAGTCTCCAGCTCGGGTTGAGAAGAGGGCGGCGATATGGGTGAGCGCGGGCCGGATTGGCGATGGTTGTAATCTCGCGCGCCAAAGCGGGTGAGCAATACGGCTCCCAGGCCAATGCTGCCAACCACCAACCCGATGAACCAGCTGACCAGGCCGCCCACGAAGGGAATCGCCGACGGCAGTTGCCACACCAATGTGAGCGCGGCAACGCCGACCACGGTTTCGGTGATGAGCGTCGGATTCTTGGCGTTCAATGTGGTCAACAGGCGTTTGCCAAGCCACCAGCCGAGCGCCAGCCACCCAAAAATACTGGCCACGGCCAGCATCGCGCCAAACACCGCGGCCAGCGGCAACAAGCAAATGGTGATGGCCAACACGATCAAAGTGGGAACGCCCAAGACAATGGTCAAACATCCTGCACCGAGTGAGAGGAATGCATTGTCGCCCGCCGTGCGTCCTACGCGCTGGGTCGGTTCCGGGAAGAGCGCGATCAAGAGCACGCCCAGCGCGGCGAGGATGGCCGTCAGCATCACCGCGCGCGCGGTTCTCAAGAGATAGGCGGTGATGATGCCGAGAAGTTCCTTTGGCCCTTCCCCTGATTCAGGTTGGGAGATGTTGTTGGGGGTGACAGGAGGCAGCCCCGGGATTTGGATATTGGGCGCTGGGGCATGGCCAATCTGCAAGCCATCGAACACATCTCCGCGCACCTCGGCATTGGGATCGCGATACACCTTGCCGCCAAGGCTCACTATGTCTCCGCGCACGACCGCGTTTGGCCCGATGTTGACAATGCCGCCAAAGACCGCGATGTCGCCATTCACGCGGCCGTCGATTTCACCGGTTCCGCCAAAGATGGCCACATCCCCATCCACGATGCTATTGGCTTCCGTGCGCACACTGCCGCCGAATACGGCCAGATCGCCGTCGATGGTTTCGCCGCTGCGCAAGACGAAGCCGCCGGCAAAGATGACCTTGTCGCCGGGGGCGGGGCCTTGCGCTTGCGCCACGGCAAAAGGCGCGAGAAGCCCAATTAGAACCAGGATGAGCAAGGCTTGTTTCCAGGTCAAACGTTTCATTATGCCTCCTGAATCGCTTGTTGGTTTAAGAAGATTCGCGGGCAAATGAGGCCATATCGTTGCCCGTGTTGGCATACGCGGGCGCGTGCGATAGCTGTTGCGCCCATAACAAGGTCAAGGCCAAAAACGCGAAGCCAAAGAGCGTGGCCAGGAGCGCCCAAACCCAGGCCAGCGCGGTGTGTTGGAGAGCGGTTAGCCCGATCAGCGCGCCCTTTATGATGCTGATCAATAGTGTCGAAAGCGCGGCCCAGGCGTCGGGTTGCCAACCGCCGAAGGCAAAAGCTGAAATCAGCGCAAGAAGGAGAAGCGTGGGCCAAAGAGCCAGCGCGCCGCTGAGCACCAACGCCCCGCCGATAAAGCCGCGATCGCGTTGAGTCTGGCGTTGGATGCGGGCCAGGACATGAGGCGCCAGGTCGCGCGGCGGCGTGATCTGGGGCGCCTGGCGCAGCATATCATCCAATCGCAGCATGGCCTGGTGCAATGGCGCGATTTCCGGACATGCTTTCAGTTCGGCTTCCAAACGTTCGGCCTCTATGCGCGACAATCGTCCATCGAGGCGAAGGGAAATGCGGTCGAGAATATGGTTGTAATCGGTTTTGGAGGTCATGATTGCATCGTCCCGGCGGTTGGTTTTTCGTCCTCCATCTGAACAAGCAATTGGGCCAGTTGCTTGCGGCCGCGGTGCAAGCGCGATTTCACCGCAGGCACCGAAAGGTCCAACGCCTGAGCGATTTCCTCATAGGAAAATTCATACCAGTAAAGAAGGACGAGGGGTAGACGATAATTGGGCGCCAGTTGGTTGAGCAGTGCTTGTATCTCGCGTGATCGTTCGGTTTGCTCCAAATGCGTTTCAGGCGATTCGTTCTCCGATGTGGTGCGTTCGATGGGGGGCGCATCTTCCAGCGAGACCGTCTGCTTACGACGTCGGCGCAAGCGATCGATGCAGTGGTTGGAGGCGATGGTGAGGATCCAGTTGCGAAAGAGGCGATCGGGGTTGTATTGCTCCAATCGGGTGTAGACGCGTAAAAAGGTTTCTTGGGTCGCGTCTTCGGCTTCGTCGGGGTCGCCCAAGGTGCGATAACATAAGTTGTAAACCGGCCCTTGATAGGCCTGCACGACCTGAGCGAATGCGTGCGCGTCGCCCGCGCGCGCCCTTTCGATCCAGTCTTGCTCTTCCTCTCGATTGTGACGAACGGCCACGGTGAATCCTCTAGCGTTTGGGGACCGATGATCAGATTGAACATGGGGAATCAGCTCCGATTCTAACTCCGATACGCATGAGCGGCCAATTGGGTTTCGCCGCGGGGGATGAAAGGGGCTGCTTGCGTTGACTTTTATCTTTAGCTGCGGTAAGCTTTTGAATGCTTTCAGGGCCAGCGCCCAACGTCTGATGGCGGTTTCAGGTGGTCTGGCCTGCTCGCGGTTCATGGTTTCATCATTCACAGTTTTGGCTTTCTGGCCTCTGACCACGCGTCATCCCCCATGAGTTATCACGAATATATCGCGGTCGAAGGCGCGATCGGCGTAGGCAAGACCACTCTCGCCCGCTTGTTGGCCTCCACTTTCTCGGCCGAGTTGCTGCTCGAGGTGTTCGAGGAGAATCCGTTTCTCAGCGACTTTTACGCCGATCGTCAACGTTACGCCTTTCAAACACAGATTTTTTTTCTCCTTAGTCGCTATCACCAGCAGCATCGCGTGGTTCCGAGCACGCTGCAAAAGAACCGTTTGGTGAGCGACTATTTTTTCGATAAGGATCGGCTTTTTGCGGGTCTGAACCTGGCCAATGACGAGCTGGCCATGTATTCGCGCATTCAGTCTATCCTGGGCGAACAAATCCCCGTCCCTGATTTGGTGGTCTATTTACGCGCGGACACGAATGTGCTGATGCAACGCATCGCGCTACGCGATCGGCCTTTCGAGCGCAACATGGATCCGGACTATATCGATGCGTTGCGTCAGACGTATGAACAGTTTATGGCCGAATACCGCAAAGCGCCCGTGCTGGCCATCGACACCAATGAGATCGATTTCGTGCGTTCGGAAGAGGATCGTAACTATGTCATTGGTTTGGTGCGAGCGGCATTGGAGGAGGGGGCGATTCAGCAAAGCCTGCCGCAATTGCGTAGCGACGCGCCGCCCACCGGCATACGCATTCTCAGCGGCGGTCGGCGACGGTTGGGTGATTTTCAGCGTTTTCACCGCGCTTTGGATCGCGAAAAAGGGTTTGGTTCCGATCTTTCCCTCAACTTTGTGGGCCTCACCGAGGAAGTGGGCGAGGTGGGCCGAGAGCTCAAGCAGGTGTTGCGGCGGGCCGAAAAGTTGCAGCCCGTGGTTGGAAATCGCGAGGAAGCGCTGGATCGAGCCTTGAGCGAGCAGCGAGCGAATCTGGCGGCGGAGATGGCCGACGTGCTCGCTTATTTGCTCAAGCTGGCCAACTACGCGGGCATCGATCTCGAGGCTGCATACATCGAAAAAATGGGCGTCAACTGGAGGAGACAATGGGACGCGGATTCACTGCCGGATCGCCCGGCATGATCAAGCGTTTTGTCGCCATTGCCGGCAATGTGGGCGTGGGCAAATCTACACTCACCAGGTTGCTGGCCGAGCGCATGGGGTGGGAGCCTTTTTTCGAGGCCGTGGACGATAACCCCTATTTGCCCGACTTTTATCGCGATATGCGCGCGTGGTCGTTTCATTCGCAAGTGTTTTTTCTCTCGCGACGCTTGCGACATCATCATGATCTACTCATGCGGCCCCATTCCGTGGTGCAAGACCGCAGCGTATATGAGGATGCCGAGGTTTTCGCTCGCAATCTCTACGAGCAAGGCTCCATGGACGAGCGAGACTATCGCAGCTATCGCGAGCTTTATGAAGTGCTCTGCGCGCTGGTTCCCCCGCCCGATTTGGTCATCTATTTGCGGGCGGATGTGGAAACCCTGCTGCATCGCATTCGTCTGCGCGGGCGCGAGTATGAGCAAGACATTGACCCCGCCTATTTGCAGCGGCTGAATCGTCTCTACGACGCCTGGATCGAAGATTTTCACCTCTGCCCTGTGCTCACCATTCAGTCAGACACGCTTGATTTCGTGCATCAATCTCATGATCTCGATCGTATTATTCAGGCCATGAACGAGAAACTGGCCGGGAAAGCGATCATGGTCTTATAATCATCGGGCCATGAAGCGATGAGACCATGGTCGATTCTCGTCGCCTCCATGTTCTTGTCCTTTCGCGGCTTGCGCGCTCTCCTACGAAGGTTTTTCTATGAAAGGCGACCATGTCATCGGAGTCGATCTGGGTGGAACCAAGATTCTGGCTGCGTGTGTAGATGAAAGCGGGACGATTATCGCACGTCGCAAGCGAAAAACGTTGCCCAAGAAAAAGCCTTTGACCGGGCCGGACGCGGTGTTGGAGCGCATCGTTCGCACTGTGTGGGAAGTGGTGGAAAAAGCGAACCTATCGCCTGGCCGCGTGCAAACTGTGGCTGTGGCCGCGCCGGGCGTGGTGAATGTAGAGCAAGGGCGCGTCTTACGCGCACCCAATTTGCCCGGATGGGAACATGGCTACGACTTGGGCCCCAAGCTGGAAAAGCGGTTGGGCCTGCCCGTGTTGGTGGAAAATGATGTGAACCTGGGAACTTTGGGCGAGGTGACTTATGGCGCGGCCAAAGGATATGCGGATGTGATCGGCATTTTCGTGGGCACGGGCATTGGCGGCGGGGTGGTGTTGGGCGGCAAGTTGCGCCGCGGGTTTCGCGGCGCGGCCGGCGAAGTGGGGCATATGAGTGTGGCCATGCATGGCCCGCGCTGCGGATGCGGCCGGCCCGGCCATGCAGAGGCGCTGGCCAGTCGCGGGGCCATCAGCCGTCGACTATGGGAGGGCGTCCAAAGCGGAGAATCCATCATTTCGCCCGCGGAAATGGGCCCGCGCATCACCAGCAGCGATATTCGCCGCGCGCTCGAGGCCGGTGATCCTTTCACCCAACGCCTCATTGCCGAAGCGCAAGAGGTTCTGGCCGCACTCATCGGCTCGGTGGTCAACCTCCTCGATCCTGAATGCATCGTCATGGGCGGCGGCCTGGTGGAAAGCCTGGGCGAGACGTTTTTGGAGCCGATTCGTCGCATGGCTTATGCCGATTTCCTCATGCAAGAGGCCGCGGACCAAGTGCGAATTCTGGCCGCGGCCCTGGGCGACGACGCGGTCGCGTTGGGCGCGGCCGCGCTGGCGTTGGGGAAATGAGAGCGAAGGGTGGGATGAAACCAATGGGTGGCCGGACGGTTTTCAACCCCCCGCTCGCTTTGGCTTTTTGGCTGCTTGGGGTGTAACCGCATACAATATTTTGCATGGCATGGCTTTTCATCGGCTTCGCGTTATTGTTCGTGGGGCTCTTCCTCTACTGGCTCCTTTTTCTCACCGAGGGCGCGTATTTGGGCGAACGGGTGGTGGTGTGGCTCTATGACCTGTATGCAGGTCGATACGACCGCATCAAAGATTGGAATATGGAGGACGAAATCGATTATCTGGCCATCCCCTTTGTGCGGGCTGTGGGTCCGCGGCGGCCGCCCCTTATTCTCGACGTGGCCGCGGGCACAGGGCGGCTTACGCGCGCGGTCGAGGCGGCCGGCCTTTTGCCCGACGCTTATTGGGTGCTGCTGGACGCCTCGCCGCGCATGTTGGCGCGCGCCCGCGCCGCGCTGAATTTGGGCGAGCGAGGCCGTTTCCTCTGCCACACCGCGCAAGTCTTACCTTTTGAAGACAACACATTCGATGTGGTCGCGTGTCTCGAAGCGCTCGAATTCATGCCCCACCCCGACGCAGTCCTGAAAGAGCTGGTGCGCGTGTTGCGACCAGGCGGCTTGTTGGTCATCACCAATCGCACCGGGCCTATCGCCCGATTTATGCCCGGTCGCACCTGGAGCCGAGAGCAAGTGTATCGCTTGCTAAAAGCCCTTGATCAGCGTCAGATCATCATTCGCCCCTTTTTGGTGGACTATGAATGGGTGAGTAGCATCAAGGCGGGCGCGTATCAACCGCCCGGTCGCGCTGCGATGGGTTCCCAAATCTTTGCATCTCTTGACGCCGAGGTCTAAAATGAAGGCGCTATGATCGAAACCCTTCTTGCTCTTTTCGCCCAGTTCACCCTGCGCGACGCCATCGACATCTTATTGGTGACGGCCGTGTTCTATGTGGTGTTGCGTTTTTTTGCCGGCACTCAAGGCGTGCCCCTGTTGCGCGGGTTCCTTGTAGTGGCTCTGTTGGGCGTGTTGGCCGGCTCGGTGACGGGGCTGACGGCCTTTTCCTGGCTGATCCGCACCAGCGCTTTGGCCCTGCTCATCGCCATTCCCGTCATTTTTCAACCCGAGTTGCGTCGTTTGTTGGAACGCTTGGGACGAACCGGGTATCTCTTCATGCGACCCAATCGCACAACCGGCGCCTCCAAACTCATCGCCGATTTGGTGGGCGCGTGCACCCGATTGGCGCGATTGCGATTTGGCGCCATTATTGTGCTGGAAGACCAAATCGGGTTGGAGGAAACCGTGGAAACCGGGGTCCGTCTGCAAAGTCTTGTCAATCCCGACCTTTTGGTGACCATTTTTTATCCTGGCACCCCCCTCCACGATGGCGCGGTGGTCATTCGGGATGAGCGCATCGAGGCCGCGGCCTGCGTGCTTCCCCTTACGCAGCGTCCCCTGGTCGACACCACATTGGGAACCCGACATCGCGCCGGCATTGGCATCACCGAAGACACCGACGCGCTGGCCATCATCATCAGTGAGGAGACGGGAACCATCTCCGCGGCTCGCAACGGACGTCTGGCGCGACGTTTGGACGAACGAAAACTGCGTCGCATCCTGGAGCGTTTTTACGAGCACCGGGGCCGTCTTCCCGAGCTCGAAGAGGCGCGCGATGAGGGCGAGACCGCGATGGCGACCGAGGGGGGTGAAGCATGAGGCAGTCTATTGGCACCTTTTTCCTGGCCTTCATGCTGGCCATTATCGTCTGGGTTGTGGCCAAGCAGCAAGAAGACCCCATCGAAGTTCGCACCATTGGCGATGCCCCGGTTGAGGTGCGCAATCTGCCCGATTCGTTGGTCATGACGCAAAACACCGAACCTCTGCCGGCTGTGGATGTGCGTTTGCGAGCCCCTCGTAGTGTGCTGGATATCCTCACGCCCAACGACGTCACTGCTTACGTAGACCTCAGCGAGGCTACGGCCGGGCGTCAAGAGGTTCCGGTTCAAGTGGATGTGCGCGTCTCCAATGTGGATGTGCGCGAAGTTATCCCGGCCGCTCTGGTCATCGAGCTGGAAAGGCGGATCACCCAACCCATTCGCGTTGATGTAAATATTCCTGACGATCCCCCCTTTGGTTACGCGGTGGGCGCGCCCACGGTTGAGCCGCCCCTGGTGCAGATTAGCGGGCCGGAAAGCGTCGTGGCTCGCGTGGCGCAGGCCACCGTCACGGTGAATGTCATCAACGCGCGCACCGATGTCGAGAGCACCGAAACCGTAACCCTACGCGATGCCAATGGCTTTGTCGTATCTGGAGTCGAAGTGTCGCCTCGTCGCGTGCGCGTCACTGTGCCGATCGAGCAAAAACAGGGCTTTAGCGAGAAATCGGTGTTGCCGCGCGTCGAAGGACGCCCCGCGCGCAACTATCGCATTACAGGAGTGACCACCATTCCCGCCACAGTGACGCTATTTGGCGATCCTGACGCATTGAGCGAAATGCCCCCCTTTGTCGAAACCGTGCCCATCGACATCACCGGCGCCACAGACGACGTTGAGGAGCGCGTGCCGTTGGTCATCCCGGAGACTGTTTCGGTCATTGGCGCGCAATCGGTGTTGGTTCGCATTGGCATCCAACCCATCGAGGGTAGTCTCACCCTGACATTGAGGCCCGTGATCCAGGGCCTTTCGCCGGATCTCAAAGTGGATTCCATCTCGCCGGAGACCATCGACGTCATATTGCTCGGGCCCTTGCCCCGCTTGCAGAGCCTGACCGACGAGAGCCTGCGGGCGGTGCTCGATCTTTCGGGCATGGATGTGGGTTCGCATGAGATCGCGCCTATAATCGTCGCGCCCGAGGGCATCACCGTGCAGACCATCCTGCCTCCCACTGTGCAGGTCACCATTGTTTTGTCTCCCACGCCCACCCCAACCCCCACGGCCACATCCACGCCCACGCCTGGCCCGCTCGAATCAGAGGGCCTGACCCCCACGCCCACCATCACCCCCACCTCGGCTTTGTAAGTGGTCCAACGTCCAAGGTCCGAAGTCCGTCGTGATGAGCGGCCAGAATACCCCACTAACCCGCTTATGTCCAAACAAAAACCCATCGTCGCCCTGGTTGGGCGGCCGAATGTAGGCAAATCCACCCTGTTCAATCGACTGGTCGGACAGCGCAAAGCCATTGTAGAAGACCTGCCCGGCACCACGCGCGATCGCATCTACGGCGATGTGGAATGGACAGGCGTCGAATTCGTGGTTGTAGATACGGGCGGCATCGAGGCCCTGCACACGCGTGAGGGCAAGCCGCAGCCCATGGCCGATCCTCTGGCCACGGCTTCCATCGGCTTCGTCAGCGAAATTCGCGAGCAAGCCGAACTGGCCATGAAAGAGGCTGACGTGATTGTCATGCTGGTGGATGCGCGAGAAGGCTTGACCGCGGCCGATGAAGAGGTGGCCAATCTTCTTCGCACCGCAGATAAACCGGTGATCGTCGCGGCCAACAAAGCCGATAATGCAGAGCGACGCATGAACGCGGTGGAGTTTTACGCGTTGGGCTTGGGAGACCCTTTCCCTATTTCAGCCTATCATGGCACAGGCACCGGCGATCTACTGGACGAGATTGTCAAGTTGTTGCCGCCGGTCGAACCGGAAGAGGAGGACGAAGCCACGCTTCGCATCGCCATTGTGGGGCGGCCCAATGTGGGCAAGTCTTCCATTCTCAACGCATTGTTGGGGCAGGAGCGCGCCATTGTTAGCGACATCGCCGGCACCACGCGCGACGCCATCGACACCCACCTGACCTGGGATGGCGAACCCATTATGGTGGTGGACACAGCCGGCATCCGGCGCCGCGGCCGCATCGAGCGCGGCATCGAGAGATACAGCGTCATGCGCGCATTGCGCGCGATCGGTCGCGCCGAAGTCGTGCTGCTGGTGTTGGACGCAACCGAAGGCGTGACCGCTCAAGACGCGCACATTGGCGGTTATATCTTAGAGGAGCATCGCAGTCTTATTATCGTGGTCAACAAGTGGGACGCGATCGAAAAAGATAGTCACACCATGGCCGAATATTCGCGACGTTTGCGTCAGGAAATGAAGTTTCTCGATTACGTGCCCGTGCTTTATGTCTCGGCCCTCACCCGCCAACGCATCGATCAGATCATCCCCACCGCGCTGCGAGTGCGCGCGGAGCGTCATGTCCGCATTCCCACTTCCGAGCTCAACCGTCTTTTGCAAGAGGCCGTGGCCAAAAACCCGCCCAAGGCCGTGCGCGGCCGCAAGGCGCGTTTCTATTACGTCACCCAGGCCGAGGCCGATCCACCCACTTTCATCTTCTTTGTCAATGATCCTAAGGCCGTGCATTTCACTTATCTGCGCTATCTCGAGAATCGCATTCGCGAACGTTATCCCTTTGAAGGCGCGCCTCTTCGGCTTGTGCTGCGCGGAAAAGAGAAAGATTAGGTCCGATTCATGCATCGTTTTCGCCTCAATTTCACGCAAGGTCTGACTCTTCTGGTGTTTGCGCTCTCGCTGGCTTATCTTGGTTGGCTGGGATATGGCGCGCTGCCTGCGCCTGCGCCCACGCCCACACCAGCGCCCACCCCCACCCCAACCCCGGTTGTTCCCTTCGACCAGGCCCGCGCCCTTTCCTTTGCGCAGAGACAGTGTGATTTTGGCCCGCGCCCCACTGGCTCGGCCGCGCTTCAGCGCACGGGCGATTGGATAATCGAGCAACTGGAGGCCGAGGGCTGGATTGTTGAAACCCATGAATTCCTATGGAACGGCGTCAATGTGCGCAACATCATCGGCCGCGCGGGCCAAGGCCCGCGCCTTATGGTGGCCGCTCACTACGACACCCGCTTGTTGGCAGATCGCGATCCAGATCCGGCGCGCCGCACCGATCCCGTTCCCGGCGGAAACGATGGGGCTTCGGGCGCGGCCGTGCTCTTGGAGTTGGCGCGCACACTCGATAAAACTCGTTTTCAATACGAAATCTGGCTCACCTTCTTCGATGCGGAAGACAACGGCGACATCGAAGGCTGGGAGTGGGCGGTGGGCTCCACTCGCCTGGCGCAAGATATGAACCCTTTGCCCGAAGCCATGATTTTGCTCGATATGGTGGGTGACGCAGACCAGCGATTCCCTCTCGAGGCCAATTCCAACGCAGCCTTGCAAGGGCAACTTTGGGATCTGGCTGCATCGTTGGGCTATGGCGATGTTTTCGTTCGAGAGCCCGGCCCGGCCATCATCGATGATCACATCCCCTTTATCAGGCGCGGGGTGCCGGCCGTGGATATTATTGATTTCGATTATCCCTATTGGCACACGACCGCAGACAAATGCGATAAACTGAACCGCGAAAGCCTGGGCCGCGTAGGTCGCTTGATTGAGGTTTACATCGAAGAGGGCTATATTCCACCCACGCCCGCGCCCACGCCCACCGCGACCGCTACTGGGAGCTGAACAGGAGGTCATTATCGTCAGAGAACTGATCACTATTCAACCTCGCGAAGAGCGCACCTTGCTGGTGGGCGTTGAATTGAAAGGCCGCCCCGATCTGTTTCGATTGGAAGACTCGCTCAACGAGTTGGAGCGCTTGGCCGAGACCGCGGGCCTGACCGTGGTGGGTCGTCTAACGCAGCGCATCGAGCGCCCCAATCCCGCGACCTACATCGGCAAGGGCAAGCTGGACGAACTGGTGGCCCTGGTCCGTGATATGGACATCAACACCATCGTGTTCGATGATGAACTCAGCCCGCGCCAACTGCGCGAGATCGAGCGCGCCATTGACAATGAAAATATCAAAGTGTTGGACCGAACGGGATTGATCCTGGATATTTTCGCCCAACATGCGCGTACGCGCGAGGGCGCTCTGCAAGTGGAGCTGGCCCAATATGAATATCGTTTGCCGCGGCTCACGCGCGCCTGGACGCACCTGGCGCGGCAAGCCGGCGGCCGCGCGGGCGGAGCAACCGGCG
>JAADII010000176.1 GCA_013151415.1 Chloroflexota bacterium | reverse complement strand
ACCTCATCGGCGTTCCTTTGCGCATCACCGTGGGCGGTCGTTCGCTCAAGCAGGGCGGCGTGGAATTGAAGCGCCGCACCGAAAAGGAGCGAGCCTTGATTCCGCTTGATCAAGTGGTCGCCCGCGTGAAGGAGGAGATCGCTGACATGGAAGCCGCCATCGCCGCGCGGGTGGTCGAGGTGGAATTGCCTAAAAGAGCTGACATGTCGTAGTGAAACCCATCTAATGAAATACATAAATGAGAGATGACATAGATACGAACCATACTTATTTGACCCCCCTCGTTTTCAGTTGTGAGATTGAAGTATGGACAAGACCCTGACCATCGATATTGAATATCCGGACGAAGTGCTTTGGGCTCTTGATAAAAATCCCGAAGAGTTCGAGGCTGAAGCAAAGATGCTTTTGGCTGTGAAATTGTATGAAAGCGGCAAGTTGACTACGGGGTTAGCCGCACGTATTGCTGGGGTGCCACGCGTGACTTTCTTGTTTATGCTTGGTCAATACGGCGTCTCGCCATTTGGCGAGACGCCCGAAGAACTCGAAGGAGATCTTGCGAATGCCCGCAGGGCCAGTGGTGAAGAAATTTGATGGGATGGGTGAGAAAAGCTCATTTGTTTGCTACGCGGGTGTGGCTGCGGGGGCGGTGGCCGTGGTTGCAGCGGCGGTATCGCCGCCTGACCATCGAGACCATCGATCACGTCCCGCTGCTCATCTTGCCCGATGTGTTCAACGCAAAGCTGTTTCGCGGGGGCGAGTTTCTGGCCCGCACCATCGCCGACCATCCCCTTTTTGAGACGCCCGACCTGCGCGTGCTCGATATGGGCTGCGGGTCGGGCGTGGTGGCGGTGTTCGCGGCGCGGCGCGACGCGCAGGTGACGGCCATCGACATCAACCCGGACGCGGTGCGCTGCACGCGCATCAACGCTTTGCTCAATCGGGTGGAGGAGCGGGTGGACGCGCGGGTGGGGGACTTGTTCGAGCCGGTCGCGGGCGAGCGCTTCGACCTCATCATCTTCAACCCACCCTTTTTCCGCGGCCGACCGCAATCCCCGCTCGACCATGCCTGGCGCGGGGAGGACGTATTCGAGCGTTTTGCCGCGGGCCTGGCCGGGCGTCTATCGCCGGTGGGGAGGGCCTGGTTGCTGCTCTCGACCGTGGGCGCGGGCGACGAGCTTTTGGCCCTGCTGCGCCGCGAAGGTTTCGCGATTCGCGTGCTGACGCAAAAAAAGATGGCCATCGAAACGATGACCATCTACGAGGTTGCGTTGGAGGCGTCTTCGAAATGATTGCGATGCAAGGTTTCTGATTGCTGGTTGTCTGGCGTCTGCTACTCGGGGCTGCTTACCGGCTCGAAAAGCATGTTTCCGGCGTCGGTCTGAAGCCTGATAAGCAGGTTGTCTCCTATCATCATCGCGATGTCGGCCTGGTTTAACTGCGTTATAAATTCCTGCGTTTTCGAGCCGCGCGGACATGACTTACGCGCGTTGAGATCCGCGTCAATTGTCAATTTGTCCTCATCTAAACGATAAACGCCCTCGCCCGCGTTGCAATCCGAACGAATCTGCAGCGTTCCGTCTTCGGCGAATGCAACCTGATAACGTTCTGGATACTTGAGCGCCATCAACCCGCCATCCGCGAAGGTGGTTTGCATCCATTTCCAGGGATGCGCGATCAAGTCTTCAAGAGTCGCGCTGCGCACTTCTAGGCCGCTATTTTCTTCTGAAATGAGGTTGAGCTGTCCGTCCCGTAGCTCGTAAGTGCGTAGCGTCTCTTGTGTGGGGCAGCATCGAGGATCTTCAGGTCCATGCGTGACCATGTTCACAACGATGGAATCATCTTCAATGGCGATTTCTTTGATTTGCACTCGTTCGCCCAACAAGACGGTCGCCACGTTGCTCGGGACGCCGTCTTCGATTGTGACTATAGCCAAGTCATAAAACGCGCCGCTGCCGCCGGGCGTGGTGACCAGCACAACAGCCGCCGCGGGCTGGCCGTTTAAGCGACCAACAGCCACATGGTCGGTGAGCGAGACGCGCGTTTTCGCGGCCGAACCTGGCGCCGCGGGTTCGCTATACTCGCCGTCGCGAAGCGGAGCCTCGCCCGATGCAGTGTGAGCGCTCTTGTAAGTCAAATTCGCCAACGTCTCGTACTCGAATTCGACATCTTCCGGTGAGGTGAGCGCGAGCGTGGTCATGAGCGTCCCTTCCTTATCTCTTAGCTCCAGTTGCTCGCCCTGGATGCGGTAAGTTGCAACGTGTTGTAAAGACGAAAGATACATCATTTCCTGGTCCATGACGCCCTCTGGCTCGGGGCAAAACTTGCGCGTTGTGGCCACGGCCGAGATTTTGATGGCCTCGCCGTTGATTTCGTATGCCGCGGCGTAACGATTGCAGCCCGCGGAGCCGGCTAACATGCCATCTTTGCCGAATATTGCAGTGAGTTCGGTCCCTTCCAGAGGGGAGATCATCGCGTTTTCACCATCATTATATGCAACCACTCGCCACATCGCGCGGAGCAACGGCGCAGATGCTTTGGCCTCGAACCTGAGTAGCACCTTTCCCTCCGCATCACCCAACTCCAATTCGCCGTCGGTGATAGAATATATCGCCACCTGGGGCAATGCAGCGAGAAAAGCGGCTTGTTGTTTGTTCAAGATGTCATCTTCACAAGCTTTCATGATCATGGGATTGGGGCTGACGGCCATCTTGTTCGGCCCAGTCACTTCGTAGGCGGCGGAGTAGGGGGTGCAGCCCGCCTGACCGGTCATCAAGCCATTTTCAAAAAGGGCGGTGCTTTCGGCGGCGGCTGGGACAAGCTCGCCCGACGTGTTGACATAATCTATCAGCCGCCAATTCGTTCCCTCCAGCGGCGTTTCTTGTCGTTCTGTTGCAGCGCCGGTGGTTTCGGCAGTGGAGGTTTTGCTTATCACCTCGATTAGCGCATAATGCCGGGTGGGTTGGCCCGCGGCGGGCGTTTCTTCTTGGGTGATCTCTACGAGAATTTCGTATTCATATCCCTCTTCATAGGCGAAGCCTTCAATTTGCTCATAAAAGAGCTGATAATTCCCGTCCGGAGCGTCTTTGATCAACAGGCATTTCTGCGAGATCGCGCCTTTGCAGTCGGCCAGAGCAGGGGCCACATAAAGGATGCGCATCTCTGGCGCTGAGATGCTTGGATCCACAGGCGGAGGCGTGGGCGTTTTGGTTGGAGAAGCCGGGATTTCGGTTTCAGTGGGCGCGGGTTGGGTGGGTTCGGGTGAAGGGGTGGGTTGGGCCTGGCGTCCACATGCTGCAAGCATGAGCGCCACGACGAACAGCGCGCTCGCTATGAGCAAAAATTGGCTGCGGATGGGTTTCATTCGAGGGGCTCTCCTGAATATTCTTGAATGGATTTTATCTGCACCGACGTTCGGGCGACATTCCCGCCAGCACGCCCATGAAGCGTTCGGTGTAATAGGCCGCGGTTTGGGCCGAAGGCGAAACGCGAGGCAATGTCGATTCGAAGCTGTGGTCATCGCCGCGAAAAGCAATATATATGACAGGCGCGCCCGCAGCGCGTAGCTTCTCATACAAGAGTCGCGAATGCTGCGGCGCGACAAGAAAATCATGTTGACCATGAAAAAGCAATGTTGGCGGGCTCTTGGGCGAGGCGTAAGTGATGGGGGAAAGCAGCTCATAAGTTTCGGGGATATCTTCAGGCTTGCCGCCCATCAGCCCTTCGATGCCGCGCGCCAGGCTGCTGCCGGGATTGTTCATGCGCACGAGCGCTTGCTCCACCCGTTCTGAAGCGCGACTTTGTATGACGTCGCCGAATCGGAAAAGGACGTCATTGTAAAGAAGCGCGAGGTCAGTTGGGCCGTAGTAGGAGATGACGCCCAACACCGAAGCGTCGCCATTCCAGCCTGATGGCCAAAGTTGGGGTTCATCGTTTGCATACGCTGAGAGGAGCGCCAAGTGCGCGCCGGCGGACTGCCCGCCCAAAACAATGCAGTCGGGATTGATGCCGTAAGTTGCGGCGTTTTCCTTGAGCCAGAGTAAGGCGCGTTTGACGTCTTGCGCCATATCTTGCACCGACGCGTCGGCCGTGGCCGTATAGTCGATGTCCATGATAACATGGCCTTGCCATGCCAATCTTCGAAAATAGGGGAATTTGTCGATATTGCGCTTGCCGAATCGCCAACCGCCGCCATGAACATAAAGCAATGCCAAACCGCTTCTCACCGCGTCTGGCGGCGGCTCCATGATATCGGCGAGCAAAGGCTGTCCGCTGCGTTCGCTTACGGCGTAAACGATGTTTCGATGCACAGGGCCGCGCGGGGGTGAAAAATCCACCGGCCGCCAACGAGTGGAGGAGAGGCGCGCGCCAATCGCTGACGGGATCATCGTTTCCCATTTGGGTCCAAAGGTTTGCTCAAAGGCTGCGTCGCGCGAGGCGGACGCTTGCCATGTGTGGCTGGCGGCCAGGAGCATGCCGGTTGCACCAGCCGCAGCCAAAGCGACATCTTTGCGACGGAGTCCCAGCAGTCCGAGTAGAAAATTCGTCAAGGCCAGCGCGGGGGCCAATGCAGATGAAAGCAATTTCAATGGCCAAATCAGGGCATGCAGGCTGCCGTTGTCTGGGTTGGAAAGGGTGAGCGCGGCGAAAAGGGTGAGTGAAAGGGCGAGAATGCGTAACAGCACGGTGATCGGTCCTCAAGCAGGCTGTGCAACGTCTTGTATCGGACGAATAAAATCAGCGATAAGTTCCACAATCCGCTCGACATGGGTCTGCCCATTGGCGAGCGTGGCGCGATAGTCAAAATAGTCTCCCCGACCGGTGTGGATCATCGGCCCAGGATCGACGGTGATTATTTTGCCTGCGGCCAGGGCTCGATTCCAGGCCGAATGCGGGACGATTCTCCAACGGCCCGGATAAAGAATGTCGCCGATGCTGGGGAATTTATCTTTTGAACCTTGAATGTGGAGGAGGCGTCTTACATAAGCTACGGCCGGGTCGTCGGTGAGCACGCCGCCGATAGAGACGACGTAGACCGGAGCATTCAGCCCCTGGTTCAAGTATCGCGCCACGCCCACGGCGATTTGGCCGCCTCCACTCCAACCCATCACCACAATAGGAGCGCCTGAACCCAAGGGATAACCGTGGCGCACCAGGCTTTTCGCGATCTCATTGGCTACGCCCACGTTGTTGATGGGGCCGTATCGCGGGTCGGCCGACACCGCGACTTGAAGCAAGTTGCGCAGAAAGATCAAGCTGCCAAACAAAGTTCCCTTGAGCGAGCGTTTCATGCGACTTTGATGAATGCGTCGCCATAGCCAGCCGAGCAGTCGCTCGCCATTTAGCGGATTGTTGGTGACCGAAAAGGGAAACACATCGGTGACGATCATCGCATCGGGCAGCGCCTCCTTTAGCCTGGCCAGGAAGACTCGCTCGCGCTTGGAAATGTCTTCGGCCGAAACGCCGCCAATGGCGGTGAGATAGACAATGTAGTAGGGCGCGACCGTTTCTTGCGCTTCCGCCATCTCTTCATCTGAGGGCGGCGATGGCTCAAGCCCGCGCTTGCCCCACCCGGCCCACCAGCCCAGCGCCTCGAAAGGTGAAAGCAACGCGAATATGAAAATGAGCAGAAGGGCCAAACCGATGGCCCAGGCGATCAAACTCACTCTCCACCTCCTTTGCGCTCCTTTTTGTAAGCGGCCTCAATCCGTTCGCGACTACGTTGAACATAGAAATCGACCATCTCCTGAGCGCTTCGCATCGTTCGTTTGCCCGTGGCCAGTTGCCAGAGCCAGTCCTCGAAATCATCGAGCAAGGGTAGAAAGTGGGTGATGATTTCGAGGAGCAACCAGCCAAGAAGAACGCTGATAAGCCCCATAAACGCGGGCGTTTGGTACACAGTCATCACGCCCACCCACACGGCCAGAAATGTCCAAACGCGCAAGACAATGTGAATGATGCGGCCCAAATAGGGCAATAGAACCAGAAAACCGAAAAACAAGGGCGCATGTCCTGCCGCCACAATGATGAACGCCTCTCGAATCGGACGATGAACGCCCACCACGAATTCGAGCACGGCCCAAATCGAGAGCGCCCAAAAGAACACGCCGACGATCAACGTCAGCGCCGATGCAACCACGCTGAGCGCAAAGCGGATGCGGCCCACCTGATTGGCGAAAAGGATCACGCTTTGACCGAGCGTGATGGATATCCCGGAAATGAAAAGGGCCGATAAGGCGAGTTTGCCGCCATCTGGCCCCATTGTCAGCGCTCGAAAAGCGTCCGGTTCGAGCCGCCAAACGGCGCTGAAAAGGGCCGATAACGTGGATGGGAAATCGCTCATGAGCGTCTGCTGGTGTTTCAGTGGTCGGATTTGGTGAAGGTCTCTCTTATCTGAAGCGCCGGCTCTAAACCGGCTTCGAAGCTGATTATAGCCTCTCTGGGCCATGTGGGACAAGCGCTTGGTGAACCCAGGGTGCGTTTCAATTTCGGGGCGAAAGGTTGCACGTCATTGCGAAGGGGCGTCAGCCCCGAAGCCATCGCCAACTCTCATATGCCAGGCGTCGTTGAAAAAATCCGGGCGCGAATTTCCGTAAAAAGCGTATTGGATGACCTTGCATAGGCGTCCCATGTAGTAGTGGATTTTGATTCTCTTTTGTACTGAATACTCCTTTTCCGCTCATTCCTTGCGCCGTCGGCCCGGCCGACAAGGCGCTTCTTGGCGCGAAACTCTTGAAGCGAGAACATTTCCTCCTGTTTTCGTTTTGCTTTAAGTTCGATGCACAAATCTTCTTACATGGCTATTCTTGCGAAGGTCTTTGTTTTCATAACTTCCATTTTGTGTTATGATGCCTTTCATACGTCTTCAAAAATTTCACACACACATGGATTACGAAGCTGCCGGTAATCAAAAGGGACTCTTTGAGGTGTGAGCGTGACGCTTTTTTCTCGAATTTGCGTAAATTCGTTATGCAAATTTGCTTTTCTTGTTGTTTGAGGAGGTGTTATGCACCATCATTTTATGATGCGATCCAAAAAAACCGTAATCTTCGCGGTTTTCAAATTCGTTGCCATCTTGATAATCGCATTGATGGCCGTTGGTTGGCTTTCGACTTCGCAAGCTCAACCCGAAACCGAGTTCTCAAAGTCGGCTTTGGCTCCCAGTGCAACAGTGGACAATTCACTAGGGACATGGTTTATTGCCAGCGTCGATCAACCTCTCTATGGCACGATGCGCGCAGGCGGCGCGAAGTGGGCGCGCGTTGCCATTAGCTGGAGAAGCACTGAGCCGAGTCCGGGCGTATACTCGTGGGCCAGCGCGGATGCGCGCATATCTCAGCTTAAGAATCAGGGTTACGATATCATTTTGGCCGTCATGCATAACCCAACGTGGGCGGCCGACACCGACTGTGGCCCTATTAAGGAAGAGCACTTACCCACTTTCGCCACATTTATGAAGAAAGTGGTGCAACGTTATAGCAAATCGCCCTACAATGTGCGATATTTTGAAATGGGCAATGAACCTGATAACGGAGATGTTATCAACTATGGCTGGATTGGCGGTTGCTGGGGCAAAGGCCCCAATCCGGCGCCAGGCGCTGGGGGCGATGCTTACGCCAAAATGTTGAAAGCTGTTTACCCGGCCATGAAGTCGGCCAACCCCAACATTCTTGTGGCCATTGGCGGATTGAGCTATGAATCTTGGACCACCGAAGGCGGGCCCTACGACCCGAATTTCCTGGACGATTTGCTGAAAGCCGGCGGTGGGAAATATTTTGATGTGATCAATTTCCACTTCTATGAGGCTTTCACTGTCAAGTGGGGGTCCATCGCTCGTAAGGGTTGGCAGCTGCAGGCCAAAGTGAGAAGTTATACAGGCCAGACCAAGCCGCTCATGGTGACAGAGGTGAGCACGCCCAGCAAAAAGCCCAGTGGTTCGAGCGATCCCAACACTTATAACGAGGAGTGGCAGGCTCGATTTGTCATCAAAGGCCTGACTCAAAGCCTGGCAGGCGGCATTTATCCGGTGATCTGGTTTCAGGCCGTAGACCGCCCCGAGAATTCCGGCGGTTACTCGTATGGGTTGTTGCGTTCCAATGGCTCGCCCAAGCCCGCTTACTACGCGTTCAAGACTCTCACCAGCGAACTTGCAGGTTTTTCGTATAAGGGCGCGGCTTCGGGGCTGGGCTCGGCAATCGAGGGCTACGAATTTCGCAGCGGCAGCCGCCAGAAGATTGTGCTTTGGCGAAATGCTGGCAGCGCGATAAAGCAAGCCTTCAGTTTGAACGCGGCGGGCGGACGTTTGCGGGTCGTGACCAAATCTGGAGGCGTCACCGTGATCACCGATGGAGGCTCCGGGGATCTAGACGGCTCTCGAAATGGACGCGTGACCATCTCGGTTGGGCCTGACCCGCTTATTGTCGAGCCGAACTCCGCATCTGGCCAAAACATTACACAAAGCATCTACTTGCCGAAAGGCTGGAATTTGATGTCATATCGAATCCAGCTCAGCAATACATCGCTCAGCAACGTGCTCAAGAGCATCAACGGCCATTATACGCGCGTTTTGGGCGAGAACGGCACCTATGATCGTTCGGTCCCCGCCTCTTTCAACACATTGAAGAACATGCTTCCGGGTGCGGGATATTGGATATATACGAACCGCAACACCACGGCCCGGATTACCGGCCCGGCTGTTGCGGCTAACGCGCCCATTGCCCTTCACCAGGGCTGGAACTGGATCGGTTATCTTCCCGGCTCACCGCAAAGCGTGACGCAGGCGCTTGCATCCATCAACGGCAAATATCGGCGCATCATTGGCGATGATGGCACTTATGACACCTCGGTCCCGCCCTCCTTCAACACGCTCAAAGAGCTCCGGCCTGGCAAGGGCTACCTCATCTTTATGAATCAGGCGGCCACTTTAACCTATCCGGTTTCGGTTGCTGCGCCGTCGGCTGATTTCGCCCCTGAGAGAAGCGTCAACGATGAATTGGGCCCGAGCTCCATTGTCGGGACATGTCCAACCGTTGGCGAAACCTTCTCTTTCACCGAGGTGTTTGGCTTTATTTATCCAGGCGCGGCCGTGGGCTCTGTGGTCACGGCCATCAGCCCTCGCAATGATGTCGTGGGGTGTTTCGTGGTGAGCACCGCCGATCAATATGGCATCATGCGCGTATATGGCGAAGACCCCACAAACGGGATTCCGGGCATGAGACCGGGCGAAACCGTGCGTTTTCGCGTCGATGGCGCGCTGGCATCGGGAACCCTGGTGTGGCAAGATGACAAAACGCCTCATCGGGTCGATTTGACTGTGTCGGGCGGGGGTTCGACGCCAACGCCTGGCCCCACCCCAACGCCCGGGGCGACAGCAACGCCCACGCCGCCCCCCACGCCAACCCCGCCTCCGCCTAGCGATGTGTGGCGCTTCCGCGGCTGCACATATCAGGGCGAACCCATCCTCGCGGCCCAGAATCCTGATCAGGTTCCCTGCCCCAACGGCGATCCTCTGGCCGGCGTGGTGCTCAATCTCTACGGTTGGGATGAAGGACAGCCCGAGCCGACCGAACCGTTTGCGACCAAAGTGACTGGAAGCGATGGTTTCTACAATTTCTTCATCACCGCCCCGCCAGGAAAAGATGCGCCCTGGGATTATTTCCGCCTGCAGGCCGTCGCGGATGGCATGGTCAATATCGCATTATGGACAGAAGATGGGGTTTTCGTGGATAATATGACGGTCGAATGGACAGCGCCGACGCCCGAGGTGCACCTGAGTGATTTTTATCTGGTGCCAGGGGCCACGCTGTATCAACCTTGAACCTTCACTCGTTTTTCCAGATGTCTTGCTCTCTATCCGCCTCATTCCCACCAAAGAAAAATGGCCGGGGATGAGGCGGATGCACGCGTATTGAGGAATTTTATGAACGAGCGCGAGCGCATCAGGCTTACGAGCCTGGCTTCCTGCGCCGGGTGAGCCAGCAAGTTGGCCGCCGAGGCCCTGGCGCAGGTTCTGCGTCCCATCCAACAAACGTTCGCTGAACAGCGATTCGATAATTTGCTCATTGGTCTGGATATCGCGGACGACGCGGCGGTGTATCAGGTGAGTGAGGACCTGGCCATTGTGGTCACCCTCGATTTTTTCACTCCAATTGTGGATGATCCTTACGCCTTTGGCGCCATTGCTGCGGCCAACAGTCTGAGCGATGTCTATGCCATGGGCGCGCGCCCTATTTTGGCGCTCAATGTGGCTGCGCTTCCCAAAACGTTGCCGACGGAAATTTCGGCCGAGATCTTACGCGGGGGCGCGGAGAAGGCGCTCGAGGCCGGCATTCCCGTCGCGGGCGGACACACTGTGCAAGACAAAGAACCCAAATATGGTTTGGTCGTGTTAGGCGCGCTTCATCCACGCGATCTCACACGAAAAATCGGCGCTCAACCGGGCGATCAGCTCTTGTTGAGCAAGCCTTTGGGAGCGGGCGTTGTAACCACCGCGCTCATGCGAGACAAGGCCGCGGCCACAGAAGTGGCCTATGCGACCAAAAGCATGATGCAACTCAATGCTCGCGCCGCGGCCATCGCCAAAGAACTCGGCGCGCACGCAGTGACCGATGTCACCGGATTTGGTTTACTGGGGCACGCGTGTGAGATGATCCGCCAAAATCAAGTCGGTTTCCGAATCTATTTCGATGCTCTGCCCTGGCTGCCCGGTGCATTGCGTTTGGCCGAGGATTGGGTTTTTCCCGGAGGCGCCTACGACAATCGCGCTTATTTTGGGCCCAACGTGCGTTTTCGTTCGTCTTTGGACGAATGGCGGCAGGTTTTGTGCTTCGGGCCAGAGACATCCGGGGGTTTGCTCATGGCCTTCTCCCCTGAAAAAGCGGTCGAAGCGACGACCCTGGCCGCGGAGCAGGGCCTAACCCTCTGGCGGATAGGCGAGGCGTTCGAGGGTGAGGGTGTCGAGGTGCTATGAGCCGGGAATGGGGACGAGTCCTGAGGTGATGGACTCGTCCCTTAAAGTTGCTCAATCCCCTTTCAGCATGTATTCGAGATCGGACGCGATGTCCTCGGGCGCGGTGCCAAACGGCCATACCAAACGCACGCGTCCCTCTTTATCGAGCAAAGTGACCGATGCGGTGTGATCCATGAGATAACCCGAAGCGCCCTCCACTTCGTTCTTGGCGTAAAAAATGCCCAAAGGCGTGGCCGCTTTCGCGATTTCATCCGCGCTTCCTGTGAGGCCGATGAAATCGGGATGGAATGAAGGCACATAATTGGCCAGCCGTTCGGCGGTGTCTCGTTCGGGATCCACCGTCACCATGATCACCTGCACGCCTTCGGCTTTATCCCCCAATATTTGCATGGCCCGCGAGAGTTCGGCCAGGGTTAGAGGGCATACATCGGGGCAGAATGTGTAACCAAAGAAAAGCACCACATATTTGCCGCGAAAGTCGCTCAGGCTCACGCGTTCTCCTGTGTGAGCTGTAAGCGTGAAATCGATGGGATCGGATGGCTGCAACACCATGCCATGAAATTCATAGGGCCTGGCGCAGCCCGCGACCAAAATTGCACCGAAGAACACCATGAAGAGAGCAATAATGAGGATCAGTTTGGCGCTCGTTTTCATGATTTCAGATTTTTTCTCCTTGTTTTTTTATCTTTGTTGCACTGCTTTGAAGATAGACGATAAGACCATAAGACGATAGGACGATGGGGTTAGGTTCGGCCANGGTCTCTTCGTCCTATGGTCCCATCGTCTACTTTGGTCTACGTTGGTCGGCGCAAGCGATTTTCATCGCATATTGTCCTGAGGCGTCGTTCAAGGTTTGGTTGCGGTGTTTCTCACGCGTTAAGACGCGTAACAGAGGAAGAGATGGGCGGCTTCATAGCCGAGGCGGGCCACGCCTTTGCTCTCGCGCAGTTCTTTGGCCAGGATGCCTAAGTGGCGAATGATGCGGTCTGCATCGGGTTCGTAAGCTCGCGCATTGTAGACCGCGCGCACAATGCCCCAGCCATCCACCAAAATCATCGTTGGCGTAAATTTGTATTCGCCATTGTCGAGTTTTTCGTAATACACCTCGAATCCGCCGCCAACGATATCCTTCATTCGCTCCGGGTTGCCCGATATGAAGTGCCAATTGCTTGTGTCCGCGCCCAATGTTTGGGCGTAAGCGCGCAGTTTCTCGGGAGTGGCTTCTTCGGCGTCGAAGGCTATGGTCACCAGAGCGACTGGCGTGCCGTCGGTTTGGGCTTCGTCCAGGCGTTGCTGCACTTCTCTCATGAGCAAGTCCAGTTGCGGGCATTCGGGCGCTCGACAGTCGGTGTAAGTGAAGTTGTAAAGCACATAGCGCCCGCGCAGATCTTCGTTGGTCAGGCGTTGGCCATTTTGATCGATGAGCGCAAACCCAGGCGCCAGGCGAATGCGCGGCAAGACCTGAATCGGTTGGAAGACGATAAAGGCGATGACGCCAACCATCATCAAAAGCATTATGCCGGTGAGCACAGTCCACCAGCTTTTCCATTTCCAATCAGGAAACAGTTTCAATTCAGAGGCGTGTGTTTGTTGTGCGGTCATGTGTTGGCCAAAAGTCGAGGTTCGAGGCTCGATTGGGCAAGGGACGATGGCAATAATAACAGCAATGGAAATCCGCTTACAAGTTTGCGCGGGTGAAAAATTCTCGGATGAAGGCTTTCTCCAGCGCGAGCGTCTCTTCTAAGGAGCCGACCAACGGTGCCGTGACTTTGAACAAGACGGCCCCGCGGTCTGCTTCCCGCAGATAATCGGGGTAGAGATAGAAATAGAGCGCCACGTGCGTCCATTTTCCCTTTTCGGCCAGGAGGCGCAGAGCGTATATCTCGCCTTCTTGCAAAGGAATCGGTTCAGAGGCCACTTCGGTGCGCCAACCATCGGCCCTATAGCACAGCTGCGGTGGATGAAACGATTTTGCCTGGCGGCTGCCAATGACGCTAAGCCAGAGAAATTTTCCGTCGTCGCGACGATAACGGCGATATACATATTGCTCCGGCTCTAATAGAATGAGCACTTCGATGTTGTTTTGGGGAATGTCAACGCCCTGCCAATCGCCCACTTGCAAGGGGAGCGCATCCAGATCGCCAGCGAGGCTGAAATCGTATGGGCTTGCGACCGCGCGTTCGCGCGGCGTTTTTCGCCAACGATCGATATCGGCAACAAAGATGCGCGCGCCATCGGCGTTGACGCGCGTCTGCCACATGTCGCGCGCATAGATGGCCGCCACCGCAATCAGAGCCGCCGCGAAGAGCGCCAGGACTATAAAATGTCGCTGCGAAGATTGCGGCTGCCCAGCAACCGCGCCAGCAGAATCAGACATAGAAACGCGAAAAGGAAAAAGAGGATGCCGGAATAGTTATGATAATAGGTGAACGCAGCGTCTACGCCCCACCGATCCGCGACCCACAGCAGCGTGCTCACCCGCATGATATTGCCCAAGATGGCGATAGGGATCGCCGCCAAAACGAGCAGCGCCCGCACAAACCAGGGGCCATCCACCAGGTAGGCGAAAATGGCCACCAGAGTGGACATGGCCACAATGGAGCGTAAACCAGAGCACTGCGCTCCCACCACGAGATTCACGTTAGGCAAAGTGACGGCGGCGCCATTCACAATGATATCCATGCCCAGGGCTTGCATCACTTGTGTGGAGAGCCTGCCCGTGAACAAGGCCATTGGCAGGCTGCTGGCTTCGATGAAGGGCAATGGGATCATGAAGATGAGAAAGCCCAACGGAAAGGCCAATTGTCGCAAAGCGCGGCTCCCCCACAGATACCATACCATGCCGCCCAACATCGGAATGATGCTCAACGCGGCCAGAAAGTAGGCGCGCTGAAAGAGCGCGATCAGATAACCGGCCAGGGCCGCGCTCAGAAGGATCAAGCCAAGATTGCTGGGCCGACGCTCGATCCGGGGCCAGATGCGCCAGGCGAAAAAGGCCGAAATAAGCGGCACCAATACGCCGTGTGAATAATAGTCGTTGCTCCACCATTCGTTGGCCAACCAGCGAATGGTGGGCGCCGCAACCAATGCGGCGACTAGCGCGGTGAGTCCGATGAGAATGAGATCGTTGCGACGAATGGAGGAAAGCATATGGACAAGCGGACTGTTGTTGAGACAGGGTTGTGGCGGGAGAGACGAGCTCGTAAGGAGCATATAGTCTAGCATATTGCGTCACTTTGTGCTATCATGCGCGGTCGTGAGCAGTGAAAGCGATCGAATCATCCATGGTTTTGGCGAGCGCTTGGCTATTGACAAGGCCGTGCGCGCGATGGGTGACGCACCTGACCGATTTGGCCTCGAGGAGCAGGCGCGAGCGCTTGCGCGTCGGGGCGCGGCCGTAGTTCCCGCGCTCTTGCGCCACCTGGACACCGACAACGCCACCCTTCGCGGGGGATTGGGATTGCTCGCACAGCATTTGGGTGCAGAGCTTGTTGCGCCCGCACTGAAGCGGGCCGCCACAGACACGCGGCGCTCGAATCAGGCGCGTTTGACCGCGGTCATGATTCTGGAGCGATATCTTGGCGAAACGCTGCCCCCAGAATTGGTGCGACGCTTGCCCGATCCCGCGTCTGTGGCTCGCCAGAGCGCGCTGGAGGCCCTGGCTTTGGCTGAATCCAATCCGGCTGTGTTGCTCGATTATGCTTCACAACTATTGGAGGAGCCCGATGAGGTGGTGGAGTCGGTTGTGAATGTCATCGCTGGCCTGGACAATCCCCGACGCGCGCGCTTACTTGCGATTATCGCCTGCTACGCGCCGGTGGAAATAGCCGCCCACATTGTTGGTTTGTTGGGACGCATGAGAGAGGCCGACGCGCTCATGTCTTTGCGCGTGTTGAGCCATCTCATGGATGAACGCTTGCGAGCGGCTGCCGCGCGGCAGGCTCGCAAGTTGCAACTGGCTGGCGTGCGTTTGGAGTCCGATTCTCGATTGCGCGCCTTATGGTCGCCGATCAATGCGCAAGGATTGAGCCTGCTGTGGTTCATTCGTCATATAGATGGAGCCGAGTCCGCTCGGCTGATGCAACTGGTCCTGGCCGATATGAGCGCTGTGGCCTGGGTCGAGGCTCAACCTGTGGTTCCATTGCAGCGCTTGCCTTTTCCCTCATCCTTTGGTCACCGCCATCTGGTTCAGGCGTATGGCGGCAGTGAGAGAATCCCGCTGATTGAACTCCCGCCTGAATTTGGCCTGCGTTTGCTCGACGAGGCCCTGGTGGGCGAGTGGGAGGCCAGCGCCGGAGACGAAACGATTCATTCTGAAGCGCGAGATGTGCTGGCCCTCTATGGAGATTGGCTTTGGCGCGACCAGCCCCGACGTTCGGCCCACGACCATTTCGCCCAGACGCCAAAACCTGCTGACGACGCTCCTTCGAGCGCGTTTGAAAATCTTTTCACCCATCAGGCCTTTGCGGGTTGGGTTTGGGATTCGGATCTTTTCGTTGATATGGTGGAGACATTGCCCAAAGGGCATGTCTTGCGCGAGCATGGCGTGGAACATCAGGAAGCCGCGGCCCGATTGGTCGCGCATGAACGCGGCGAGCAATTGGCTCAGCGCCTGCTTTGGCAGGCTCGGTGGCTGGCCGCGGCGGGCGACGCGGACGCGGCGGCCTTGACTTTGGCGGCAAGCGAAGCGTCGCGCTTGCGCGACGCGTCTCATCCATTTATACGAGCCTTAGCCTGGATTAGCCTACTGACGGCCATCGCGGCTTTTGCTTCGCAACGAGTGTTGAGTGAGTTGCAAGTTGAGGTGCAAACTCGGTGAATGAGCTTATGACCCCATCGACGTTGATTGACCATCTTTATCCCGTGATTCTCGCCGGCGGCGTTGGAAGCCGTTTGTGGCCGCGCAGCCGCAAGCGCATGCCCAAGCAGTTTCTGGACCTCACCGGAAACGAGCGCAGCATGTTGCAAGAGGCGTTCGATCGCATGGCGCCGTTGGTCCCGCGAGATCATATCTACGTGATCACGAACACGGAATATGTAGACACCGTTCGCAAACAACTGCCCGAAATTCCCGCGCAAAATGTGGTCGGAGAGCCGGCTGCGCGCGGGTCGGCCGCCGCCATCGGGTTGGGCGCGATCCATTTGCAACGTCGCGACCCAAACGCTGTGATGGCTGTGCTCACGGCTGACCATTTGATCCGTAAGCCCGAAATGTTGCGCCGGGCGCTGGTGGGCGCGAGCGAGCTGGCCCAACAAGGGGAGCTGATCACGCTGGGCATTCGTCCCACTTATCCCGAAACCGGCTATGGATATATCGAGATGGGGGATGAATTGGGCGCGTTCAATGGGCTCATTGCCCATCGCGTTAAACGTTTTCGTGAAAAACCAGACCGGGCTACGGCCGAGGCGTTCCTGGCTGCCGGCAATTTTGTCTGGAATAGCGGCATGTTTGTATGGCGCATCGACGCGATCATGGCGGAGTTCGAGCGTCAAATGCCCGCACTTTTCACGGCTTTGCGCGGCCTGGCTCCATCTCTGATGTCCGCGGGGGAGCAGGCGGCGTTTGAGCGCTTCTGGATGCCTTTGGAAGGCAATGTGACCATTGACTACGGTGTGATGGAAGGCGCTCGCTCTGTCGCCACTTTCCCGGTGGATCTGGGCTGGGATGACATCGGCTCATGGGCCGCACTGCTCGAGGTGCTGCCCAAAGATAGGGATGGCAATGTGGCGCATGCGCAACATTTGCATCATGATAGCAGCAATGTGCTTGTGTTCAGCCGCGACCGCCTCATCGCCACCATTGGCCTGAAAGATATGATCGTCGTCGATGCAGGCGACGCGATCTTGGTGATGCCCGCGGACCGCGCTCAGGATGTGAAGAAGTTGATCGAAGAGCTTCGCGCCAATGGCTTGGAACGATATTTGGAATGAAGCGAAGCGCTCGGCGGGTTGGCCAATCGGCGTTTGTCGCGTGATGGAAGCGCACTGAACACGCTGGCCGCGCGCCGCGTTTTTTGGCGGCAGCGATATCGACGGGTAGAATAGGGTGGCGCGTTTGTATCGGCTTATGAGCGCTTGATTAGAACCTTGGCAACCGTCATCTCGCTTACAGCGACGCCGGACAGACCATTGCTACACTCACCAAGGGTCGTTGAACCCGACCTGGCGCCTATGCATGCGCCGCTCAGCGCGTTCTCTCGGTTATGGCGGCGAGAGCGCATTTTTCTTTAGAGGATCACAGAGAACGGTCATTCGAATCCAATGAAAAACAACCGGCTTCCATTGTTCATTCTTCTTGCTTTGGTTTTCATCGGTCTGTGCATGTTTGCACTCATTGCGGCGGCCGCGGTGAGTGCATTTGCATTTGGCCCCGCGCCCGCGTGGCCGCGTTTTGCTCAAGAGGTCGCCACTCCGCGCCCTGTGCCGACCTCCACGCCCATGCGTTTGCCAACTCCCACTTCCCCAGCCGAGACGATCCCTCCTCCGCTCCCCACGGCCACGCCGCGCCCCGCGCCGCCCGTATCTTTGGACCCGGCTTTGGATTTCGAGACTGAGATCAATACGCGGGTGTATGAGTTGGTCAATCCCAGCGTGGTGGCGGTGCGCGTGCTTGATCAAGACTTGTTGGATGAAGAACAAGATGTGCAACCCTTCTTCTTCGATAGCGGTGAAGGCTCGGGGTTCGTGATCGGCGCGGAAGGTTATATTGTCACCAACAATCATGTGGTGGAAGATGCCGAGAGCATCGTGGTGCAATTTTACGATGGGTTGCTCGCTCCGGCCGAGTTGATGGGCGCTGATCCCGACACCGATTTGGCCGTTCTCAAGGTGGACCCGCGCGGGTTGGATTTGCAGCCTGTTTCCTTTGGCAACATCGACGATTTGCGCGTCGGCCAACGCGTGTTGGTGATTGGCAATCCCTTCGGCAATGCCAACACCCTCACTACGGGCATTATTTCGGCTTTAGGCCGGCAAATCGCGCTTCCTGGTTCCCCTTTCCGTTTGCCCGAGGTGATTCAAACGGATGCGGCCATCAATCCCGGCAACTCGGGCGGCCCTATGCTCAATGCGCGAGGAGAAGTCATCGGCGTGGCGTTCATGCTGCAATCCACCACGCGCGCCAATTCGGGCGTGGGTTTTGGCATTCCTGTATATTTTGTTGAGCGGGTGTCCAAAGCCATCATTGAGCGAGGAAGTTATGAGCACCCTTGGATAGGCATTCGCGGCACGACGCTTTCCCCCTTTATGATTCGCGAACTGGGACTGGAGGCCGAGCGCGGCGTGCTCATTTCAGAAGTTGTGCCGGGCGGCCCGGCTGCGAAAGCGGGCCTGCGCGGGGGCGATAGAGAGGTCACTCTCGAAGGCGTCGATTTTCTGGTGGGCGGGGATGTCATTGTCGCCATCGACGATCGACCAGTGAAAGTTTTCGATGATTTGTTGGCTTATTTGGGTCGTTACACCGAACCGGGTATGGAAATCACCCTGACCATCTTACGCGACGGCGAGATCATGCGCATGCCGCTCACCCTCGAGCCGCGGCCAAAGACCCTGCGATAACCCAATTCGAAATTCGGGCGTGTTGGTTGGGTGGTCGCGTGCTCTGTTGGTCGCGCGGTCGTTTGGGCTGAGTTGGTTTGGGTTGATCGGCGCGGGGGGAAGCGCTTCTTGCTTAAAGCGGCCGAAGCCGGTTTCGCCAACGCGTAGCAAATTCATTTGCAGCCGCGTGGTCCATAATCTGGACGTCATTGTATATCACGCCCTTTGACGCCCGCAAGCCTTCATGGAAGACGGTCGTGGCGGCAATACAGGTGCGTCGCACTTCCGAAGTGCGACGCACCTCGAGCCAACGGCCAAATTCCACGGTGTTGACATAATATCGTGTTTTTCGCATAGACATATCGAAAACACCCCGTTTTCACCCTGTTTCACCCTGTTTTTGCGCATTTCGAGCTTTTCGCGGATAATGGGCTTTGATCGAGAACTATACGAAAA
>JAADII010000142.1 GCA_013151415.1 Chloroflexota bacterium | reverse complement strand
TTCTGGGGAGCGCTCCGGTTGAAACCGGTCAGTGCAGATTTGCAGCCAAAGTCGGCCTACGCCGACCTGATTGCGCACGCGTCCACGCAAGTGGACGTCTGGTCTCCGCCCGCAGTGAGCGACTTGAGTCGGAGCGTGGAGGGCGACTAGCCGGAACCGTGTTCCGGCGGCCTTACGCGCGCCGCGCGTATTCGGAACGAGCGCCTCGGTTTGACGACTTTGACATAAGAAAAAGCGCTGTGATAGAGTATTGACAACGCATCTTCGAGCAGGACGATGCGACCGGATCGTCGCGGCAGTCGTTTCTTATCACAGGCCACTTCTCCTAAAGTTGGTTAAGCAGAGTCTTGATGATGGCAAGGCAACGCACCATCGTGTGGACAGAGTACATGAAGTATAGGGCAAGATTGCGTGGGTTTGAGCTTGCCAGGATTGAGGATATTGTGCGTTATTCGACTGAGCGGTACTTCGATACGGCAACGGGCCGCTTTATTGCCATTGGACGCTATGATGAGACGCTGGTTATGATACCGTATGAGGCGGATGAAGAGAGAGTTACTCCGATCACTATCCATGCAACGACACGTCAGCAGATCAACTTCCGTGTTAGAACAGGGAGGTATGCCCATGTATGAAAAGAGCAAAAGCCGAATGGCTTATTTCGCGCAAGACGATGTATTGCATCTGGCTCTTTCAGATGAACCGGAGGCCAGGAGTATTGAACTGATTCCGAACGTCACCGTAGAATTGAATGACAAGGGGGAGTTGATCGGCATCGAAATACTGAATGCCAGCATCTTCCTGCGGGACATCATTTTGGAGTCGGTGCAAGGCAAGATGCTCCAATTGTCCGAGACTCCCGTCGCTTGAAGACCGCGATCCCGATTCAAGGTCGTAGTCGGTCATTCGAATGCAGGTTCACCGACGCTCACCAGATTCGACGACCATGAATAGCCCATCGCAAACCCCTTACAACCAGGCGCCGGCATGGCCCTTCGCGTTGCGCGTCATCTTTTGGATCATTTGGATGGGCATTGGCGTTTTGTTGCTGCTCATGGCCAGGCCGCTGTGGCCCTTGCTCATCCTCACATTGATTCTGGGCTATCTCATCCAGCCCCTCATCGTCGCGTTAACGCGGCTGAGAATCTCCCGCGGCGCGGCCACCTCGCTTTCCGTCCTCGTTCTGATCCTCCTCGCGGTCCTGCTCCCCCTGATCCTCATCCCGGCCATCCTCCAAAATCTGGCCGTCATCTCCATTGACATTCCCACGCTGGTTGATAATGTCATTTTGTGGATCAATCACTTGCCCGAGACGCTTCCCGGTTTTGGCATCGTTGGCATCACCGTTGATCTAACGCCCTTTTACGAAGAGATCAGTAAATCGTTGAGCGAGACCGCGGCCCAAGCCGTGACGCCTTCGGCCGAGGACTTGATCAATATTCTGCCGGGTGTGATGCGTTCGGCTTTGGGCGCGCTGGGCACGGCCACCACCATCGCCACCAGCATCATTGGCGGGGTTTTCGGCATTCTGCTTAGCGGCTTTTTGTTGCTCCTGCTCACGTTCTACTTCGCCTACGACCAACCGAACCTGGTGGACTATCTTGTAGAGCTGGCGCCGGACGCATATCAGGCCGAATGGCGCGAATTGTGGCGGCGCACGGGTTTCATTTGGAGCAGTTTCTTTCGGGGACAACTGGCGCTCAGTCTGATCATGGGCGCGCTGGTGTGGCTGGGCCTGACCATCATCGGCGTGCCGGGCGCTTTTGCATTGGGCGCGTTATCCGCGGTGCTGGAAGTGATCCCCACATTGGGGCCGATTTTGGCCGCGGTTCCGGGCGTGGCGTTGGCGCTTCTCTCCGGATCAATGCACTTTCCCGAAATGGCCAACTGGATCGTGGCGTTGGTCACGGTTGGCTTTTATGTGCTCATTCAACAGGCAGAAAACCTCTTCCTCGTGCCCCGCATCCTGGGGCGAAGCGTGGGCATCCATCCTGCGCTGGTATTGGTTGGCGTGATGATTTTCGCATCGCAGTTTGGCATTGTGGGCGCATTCATCGCCACGCCTGTGTTGGCGACTTTGTTCGAATGGTTCAAGTATTTTCACACGCGTATTTTGGGCAAAGAGCCCTACCCCGAACTCGCGGTCGAGGAAGATGCAGGTGAAAACGCGGCGCAAGAAGTTGAGATGAACGCGGAGAAGATGGGGGATGACGGGCGAGAAGGCGCGTCGAGCGCAGCCGAAGTGGACACAAGAGCCGACGCGGTTGTAAAATAAGATAAGTCTTCATCGACGACGGCGCGACGACGCCAATGAGAATCGTCTAAGCCGACCGTCCAACGTAGATCAACGCACACCAAACGACCCTCGTCCTAATGTCTCATGGTTCCATCGACCATTCGGTCACGCGACCCACATTGGAGATTGGATTCGGACATTGGACGTTATTTTGAAAGTCATTCTCCAAACCAATCAAAGGAGATTTGGTTTTATGGCCGAAGAACAAACAGCCTCTGAGAAACGTCCTGTGGTCATTCAAGAGCTCGAAGATGTCGTCATTCGTTTTGCGGGTGATTCGGGCGATGGCATGCAGTTGACGGGGACTCAATTTACGAATACCGCGGCGATTGTGGGCAACGATATCAGCACCTTGCCCGACTATCCCGCCGAGATTCGAGCGCCTGCAGGCACTCTGGCCGGCGTCAGCGGCTTTCAGGTGCATATGGCGCAAAGTCACATCTGGACGCCTGGCGACACCCCCGATGTGCTCATCGCCATGAACCCGGCCGCATTGAAAGCCAGTTTACCCGATCTCGAGCCGGGGGCCTCCATCATCATCAACACCGATGCGTTCACGCCGGCCAATCTGGCCAAGGCCGGTTATGAAACGAACCCTTTGCGCGATGGCTCGCTGAAGAACTTCCAGGTTTACGAGGTGCCCATCACCACCCTCAATCGCAACGCGGTGCAGGATGTGGAGGGGCTTAGTCCGAAACAGCTCGACCGCAGCCGCAACTTCTTCGCCTTAGGTTTGGTGTATTGGCTCTATGATCGGCCGCTCGAACCGACCATGGAGTGGGTGAAGAAAAAGTTCGCCAAGCGTCCGGAGATCATCGAGGCGAACATTCGCGCTTTGCAAGCGGGTTATAATTATGGCGACACAACCCGTCTTTTTCAGACGCGATATCGCATTCGTCCCGCCAGCCTGCCACCGGGGACCTATCGTAAAGTAAGCGGCAATGAGGCGTTGGCCATGGGCCTTGTAACGGCTGCTCGCAAGGCGGGCAAACCACTTTTCTACGGCTCCTATCCCATCACTCCGGCCAGCGATATTCTCCATGCTCTGGCGCCGTTGCGAAACTACGATGTGATCACCTTTCAGGCCGAGGATGAAATCGCGGCCATGGGTTCTGTGGTGGGCGCAGCATTCGGCGGCGCGATGGCGGCAACCGGCACCAGCGGCCCCGGCATCGCGCTCAAGAGCGAAGCCATCAATCTGGCTGTAATGCTGGAGTTGCCCATGGTCATCATCGATGTCCAGCGCGGCGGCCCCAGCACGGGTTTGCCCACCAAAACCGAGCAGTCTGACCTTTTGCAAGTGCTGTTTGGTCGCAATGGCGAAAGCCCGTTGCCGGTGCTGGCTCCAGCCACTCCGGCCGAATGTTTTGACATCGCGCTCATGGCGTTTCGCATCGCTGTGCGGGCTATGACACCCGTCATTGTGCTTTCGGATGGTTATTTGGGGAATAGCGCTCAGCCGTGGAACATCCCCGATCCCGACGACATCCCCCCTATCGAGATCAAGCATCCAACAGAGCCCAACGGCAACGGGGTTTTCTTGCCTTATAAACGCGATCCCGAAACGCTGGCCCGTCCCTGGGCCATCCCCGGGGCGGCGGGGCTTGAACACCGTATTGGCGGGCTGGAAAAAGCGCCGGAGTACGGAAATGTCTCTTATTCACCGCATGATCATGAGCAAATGGTGCGCGAACGAGCTGAAAAGATCGCTCGGCTTGTCGAATTCATACCGGAATTGGATGTGTTTGGCCCAGAAGAGGGTGATTTGTTGGTTCTTGGTTGGGGAAGCACCTATGGCGCAATCCATGCTGCGGTGGCCGACGCTCAAAATCGCGATCTTCCTGTGGCCCATGCCCATCTTCGCTATCTAAACCCCTTCCCTCGCAATTTGGGCGATGTTTTGTCACGCTACAAACGCGTGTTGGTGCCCGAAATGAATATGGGGCAGTTGGCCATGTTATTACGTAGCCAATATCTGTGCGATGTGACGCCGCTCAATAAAGTGCAGGGTCGCCCCTTCAAGATCATCGAGATCAGTCGAAAAATCGATGAGATGTTGTCAGGAGCAGAGAAATGACCACGATTCAACTCACTCGCAAGGATTTCGTGTCCGACCAGACCGTTCGCTGGTGCCCGGGATGTGGCGATTACGCCATCCTGGCCCAGATGCAAAAGGTGTTGCCCGAATTGGGCATTCCCAAGGAAAACATCGTGTTCATTTCGGGCATTGGCTGTTCGAGTCGATTCCCCTATTATATGAACACCTACGGCATTCACAGTATTCATGGTCGCGCTCCCACGCTGGCGACTGGTCTCAAGCTGGCCAATCCTGATCTGAGCGTTTGGGTGATTACGGGCGATGGCGACGCGCTTTCCATTGGCGGCAATCATCTTCTGCACGCGGCGCGACGCAATGTGGATATCAACCTCATTCTTTTCAACAATCGCATTTATGGCCTGACCAAGGGTCAGTATTCGCCCACCTCGCCCCGAGGCACGCGCACAAAATCTTCTCCCATGGGCACCATCGAATGGCCTCTCAACCCCATTTCGATTGCTCTGGCCGCGGAGGCCACATTTGTCGCTCGCACCGTTGATGTCTTGCAAAAACACATGCACGATATCTTTTTGCAGGCCGCCAACCATAAGGGCTTTTCCTTTGTCGAGGTCTTGCAGAACTGCGTCATCTTCAACGATGGCGCTTGGGAGCAATACGCGAATCGCAAACTGCGCGACGATAACGACATCTTTCTTGAGCCAGGCAAGCCAATGGTCTTTGGGCGTTACAGTGATAAAGGGTTGATTCAAACCCCCGATGGTCTGGAGATCGTGGAGCTAAATGATGAATACACCATCGATGATCTGGCCGTGCATCATGTCGAATCGTTGGAGCTGGCTTGGGAGTTAAGCCGTTTTCAATATCCCAAGCCGCTGCCGCTGGGCGTGATTTATAATGTCACTCGCGAAACGTTTGGCGAGGGTGTGCGCGGCCAAATTGCAGACGCCAAAGTGCTAAAAGGTGAGGGCGATTTGTACAAGTTATACAATGCAGGCGAAACATGGCAAGTGAAAAAGAATGGGCGTAAATGAACGCAACAAAAAGCCCGTCCTTTCTGGGGACGGGCTTTTTGCATGCACGAAAAAGGGCCGCTCTTAAAAGCGATGACGTCGTTCGCGGCGACGCTGAGCCTGGCGCGCCTTGCGAATCGCTTTTTGCTTTTGTAAGCGGCGCAACTCGCTGGGGGGCGTAAACCAGCGCTTACGACGCACTTCCGGCAAGATGCGCGCTTTCATCACTTCCTTGCGGAAGCGTCGCAATAGCGATTCTTGCGACTCGCCGGGGTTCAGCCGAACACTCATGTAATCTCACCACCTTTTTGAAAAGATAAAGCATAAAAGCAGGCCAGGGCGTTTCCCTGGCGCTCAATCAATCATACGGGTTTTGGGATGAGAAGTCAATTTCTCAAGCGCGGTGGATACTGCCGCCCGTTTGGTGAGCGTTGGGTGAAAAGCTGTTGCGAGATCTGTGCGAATCAGGGCCGCGCCAAGCGGCGAAGCCGATATTTTGATTGTTTTGACGGAAAGGGGTGGAAAGTAGTAAGATGGGGTTGCGATTTTCCAGGCTTTGCAATAGCGAGCGTCGAGAAGCATCATGAGCGAGTTTCTGAGCGTGAAACAGGCCGCGCAGTTGTTGCGGCGAAGCGAAACGACCGTCCGGCGTTACATCAGGAGCGGCAAGTTGGAGGCCGTGCGCGTCGGGCGGCATGTGCGCGTCCCGCGCGAGGCCGTGGAGGCGCTCATGGTCGGTGAGGCGACCGATTTTCGAGAACCCGCGCGGCCCCTTTATCGCACTGCAAGTGAGACCGAGTCATTGGACAAGATCGCGATGAAGATCGGCTTCGCGTCTCCAACGCGTGGACGAAGAAAGATCGAAGTCGTTGAGCAAAGCCAACTGGAAGAAGGATACGCTATTCTCGATAAACTGGTCGGCTTTTGCCAATCCAACCGGACAGATGCATCCATCAACCATGATGAGATTGTTTATGAATTGGGGTTGCCGGGATGATTTTCGTCGATACAGGAGCCTGGATTGCTCTTGTAGATCGTAATGATCGACATCATGAGGATGCCGTCGCAATTTATGCTCGATTGAAGCGCCAACGGGAGAGATTGGTGACAACGGATTATGTAATTGATGAGACGGTGACGCGGCTAAGATATGACGTAGGTCACGCTGCGGCTGTGCAATTCTTAGATTTTCTCGAACGCGTCGAAGCAACGGGAGTTGTCATTATCATCAAAATCGATGGCGTCCTTTTCGAAGAAGCGAAAAAGGTTTTTCGTCAATATGATTCGGCCCGATTGTCGCTGACCGATTGTACGAGTTTTGTGGTTTGTCGAGATTACGGGATATTTGAGGCTTTTGTTTTTGATCGTCACTTTGCGATGATGGGCATCACCATACTTCAATGAGCGGCGCGGCGTTTGGCTGCGTTCCATTTGTACTTACTTACGCCCAGCCGAAGTCGTATTCTGATGGATTTCTAACTATGTTGACGAAAGGGATTGGAAAGTAGTAAGATGAGGTTGCGATTTTCCAGGCTTTGCAATAGCGAGCGTCGAGAAGCATCATGAGCGAGTTTCTGAGCGTGAAACAGGTCGCGCAGTTGTTGCGGCGAAGCGAAACGACCGTCCGGCGTTACATCAGGAGCGGCAAGTTGGAGGCCGTGCGCGTCGGACGGCATGTGCGCGTCCCGCGCGAGGCCGTGGAGGCGCTCATGCTCGGTGAGGCGACCGATTTTCGAGAACCCGCTCGGCCCCTTTATCGCACCGCGAACGATCTCACTGCGCGGCTTGATGAGTCTCCTCCAGTGGCAGTAAGTAGTAGAGGGGCTCGCACTCGTGAGGAAATCATCCGGGATTTCGAAGCCATGCTGGTGCAAATTGATAGGGACTCCGCGGAGGGCAAAGAGTATTTTCGTGACGATCCCGTCTTTCGTTTGGCCGGCGTTGTTGATCTCGATGAAACCTTGAATTTGGGGGAGCGGGACGACGAGTTTTTTGCCGATGCTCTTTGGCGAGAATATCGCGATGAACATGAGGAAGCTTTTCGTTGATACATCGGGTTGGGGGAACTACTTTGTCCGTTCCGAACCATTCCATTATCAAACGCGTCAATACCTTTGGGGCTCGCTCGAATATGGCGCGCGAATATACACGTCGAACTATGTTCTTGCTGAGTTATTCGCGTTGTTAGGCGCTCGTTTCCGATTGTCGAGACTGTATCAGATTGAGCTTTTTGACGCGCTGAGAAACGCAGACTGGTTGACCATTGTTTATGTGGGCAAAGAATTGGACGACGCGGCCTGGGAGTTTTGCAAATCGCGACCGGACAAGCAATGGAGTTTGGTCGATTGCGCCAGCTTCACCATTATGGAGCGGGAGCAGATCTATTTCGCGCTTACCGAAGATCGGCATTTCGAGCAGGCGGGGTTTATTCGGTTGTTGAAGTAGGGGGATGCGGGGCGCGTCAATGATTGCGTTGACGCCTTGACGACGAAGCATTGACGCGGGGCGTGGTATCATCACATCGATCCTTTCCCCACACACATCCATAAAGGAGTGCTCGATGTTTTGGAATGAAAAGATAGAAACCATGCCTCGCGACGAGCTCGCCGCGCTGCAAGGCGAGCGTCTGCGCAAGATTGTGGCCTATGTTTACGAGCGCGTGCCTTTCTATAAGGAAAAATTCGATCAGATGGGTCTGAAGCCCGACGATATTCGAGGGGTCGAGGACCTGGGCAGGTTGCCGTTCACCAAGAAAACCGACCTGCGCGACACCTACCCCTTTGGCATGTTCGCGGTCCCGCGCGAAGAGCTGATCCGCATCCACGCTTCGTCGGGTACCACAGGCAAGCCCACGGTGGTGGGTTATACGCGCGATGATTTGCAGGTGTGGGCCGAAGTGTGTGCGCGTTGTTTTGCGCTCAGCGGCGCGCGGCCCGGCGACATGTTCCAAAACGCGTATGGCTATGGGCTGTTTACGGGCGGTTTGGGCATGCACTACGGAGCCGAATATATGGGCATCTCGGTGATCCCGGTGTCGGGCGGCAACACGGCCCGTCAGATCATGATCTTGCAGGATTTCCAGCCCGATGTTATGGCATGCACGCCCTCCTACGCGCTGACCCTGGCCGACCGTTTGTTGGAAGAGGGCGTGAATCCGGCCGATTTGCGGGTGCGCGTGTTCATTTTGGGCGCGGAGCCGTGGACCGAAGAGATGCGGGCCGAATTGGAGGAGAAGCTTCAGGTGGACGCGGTGAATATCTACGGGCTGAGCGAGATCATCGGGCCGGGCGTTTCCAACGAGTGCATCGAGGCCAAAGACGGCATGCACATCATGGAGGATCATTTCTTACCCGAGATCATCAATCCCGACACAGGCGAACCCATGCCCGAAGGCGAGGTGGGCGAGCTGGTGTTCACCACCCTCACCAAGCAGGCCTTGCCTCTGATTCGCTATCGCACGGGCGATCTTTGCTCCATCACCTATGAGAAATGCAAGTGCGGCCGCACTCACGCCCGCATGAGTCGCATCTTGGGTCGAGCGGACGACATGCTTATCGTGCGCGGGGTCAACGTCTTCCCCTCGCAGATCGAATCCGCGCTGCTCAACATCGAGCACATCGCGCCGCATTATTGCCTGGTGCTTTCGCGCGAGGAGCATCTCGATGTCATGGAAGTGCAGGTGGAAGTGACGGACGAATTCTTCCGCGAGGTGGGCGACGAGGTCTTCTCGGGCCATGCGATGGAAATTGTGGAGGAAGTGCGCGAGTTGGAGAACATCGTTCGCACCCGCCTGCGCGAGACGCTGGGCCTCAACGCCCGCGTTAAGCTCCTTGGCCCCGGCGAAGCTCCTCGCAGCCAGGGCGGCAAACTCAAACGCGTCATCGACAACCGCGTCTTGAAGTGAGTGCGATGTCTATGCCCAATGCAGTCATCATCGACGCCGTGCGCACGCCTGTAGGTCGTTTTGGCGGCGCGCTGGCCAAAGTCCGGCCCGACGATATGGCCGCCCTGGTCATTCGGGCTATTGTCGATCGCACCGGCATCGATCCGGCTCAGATAGAGGAGGTCGTGCTGGGATGCACGAATCAGGCCGGAGAAGATAATCGCGACGTGGCCCGCATGGCCTTGCTTCTGGCCGGATTGCCCGTGGAAGTGGCCGGCATCACGCTCAACCGGCTTTGCGCGTCCGGGCTCGACGCCATCATCCACGCCTATCGGGCCATCCGCCTGGGCGAGGGCGATGTCTATATCGCGGGCGGGGTGGAAAGCATGTCTCGAGCGCCGTTCGTGGTGGGCAAGGCCGAACGAGCCTATGACCGTCGCGCAGAGATGTACGACACCACCATTGGCTGGCGTTTTCCCAATCCTAAAATGGCGGCCATGTTCCCCCTGGAGGGTATGGGCGAGACGGCCGAGAACATCTACGCGCAGACGCACATCCCCCGCGAGCGCCAGGACGCGTTCGCATTGGAGAGCCAACGTCGCGCGGTGGCGGCCATCAATGCCGGCAAGTTTAAGGATGAGATCATTCCCGTGCCCGTGCCGCAGCGCAAAGGCGATCCGATCATCGTGGACACCGACGAACATCCGCGCATGAAACGGGTCAACGGCAAATACGAGCTGGCCACCAGCATGGAGCTTTTGGCCCGACTGAAACCCGCATTCCGCGAGGGCGGAACCGTGACCGCGGGCAATTCATCGGGCATCAACGACGGCGCGGCCGCATTGCTGGTCATGTCGGACGAAAAGGCCGCGCAATTGGGGCTGAAACCCCTGGCAAAAGTAGTCAGCGTCGCTGTGGCGGGCGTGGATCCGCGTACAATGGGTTTGGGGCCGATCCCGGCCACGCGCAAAGCCCTGGCCCGCGCCGGTCTCACCGTCGATGATCTCGACATCATTGAACTGAACGAGGCGTTCGCGGTGCAGGCCCTGGCCGTGATGGATGAGCTGGGTTTGCCCCATGACCGAACCAATGTCAACGGCGGCGCCATCGCGTTGGGACATCCCCTGGGTTGCACGGGGGCTCGTCTCACCACCACCATCTTGCACGAAATGAAGCGCCGCCACGCAGCCGGCATTGCGTCCTCGCCCTATGGCCTTGTCACCATGTGCGTGGGCGTGGGTCAGGGCGTGGCCGCGATTTTGGAATGGATTCAGGATTGAATCCGTGAGCTTTGATCCCCCTTTTCAGGAGCGTGAACCATGTCCGAGGAAAAGAGTTACGAAGAAAAACTGGCCGAGTTCGAGGCTCGCATCGAGCGCGGGGAGAAGATCGAGCCGGGTGACTGGATGCCGGACGAGTACCGCCGCCAGCTCATCCGCATGATCTCGCAACACGCGCATTCCGAGGTGGTGGGCATGTTGCCCGAAGGGGCCTGGATTCCTCACGCGCCCACATTGCGCCGCAAGATGATCCTCATCGCCAAGGTGCAGGACGAGGGCGGCCACGGCCAATATCTCTATCATGCGGCCGAGTCGCTGGGCGTGGACCGCGAGGAGCTTATCGAGGCGTTGCTCGAGGGCCGGGCCAAGTACTCCAATGTGTTCAATTATCCCACCCTCACCTGGGCCGACATCGGTATGATCGGCTGGCTGGTGGATGGCGCGGCCATCAAGAATCAGACCATGCTGGCGCATTCGTCCTACGGCCCTTATTCGCGGGCCATGGTGCGCATTTGCGCGGAGGAGACGTTCCACTATAAGCAGGGCAAGGAGATGATCACCATCTATGCCAAAGGAACGCCCGAACAGCGGCAAATGGCCCAGGATGCGCTCAACCGTTGGTGGTGGCCGGCCCTGATGATGTTTGGCCCGCACGATTCCGATTCGCCTAACACGCCCGTGCTCATGCGCTGGAAGGTGAAGACCAAGTCCAACGACACTTTGCGCCAGGAGTTCGTCAACGAGATTGTGCCTGAGTTCCTCGCCCTTGGCCTGGAGATCCCCGATCCCGACCTGCATTACGATGAGGAGAGCGGCAATTGGATCATCGGCGAGATCGATTGGGATGAATTCTGGCGCGTGATCCGGGGCAATGGCCCCATGAATCGCGATCGTCTGGCCGCGCGTCGCGAGGCTCATGAGCAGGGCGCGTGGGTGCGCGAAGCCCTGGAAGCCTACGCCCAACGCCAGGCTCAAGCGGAGAAGAATTGATCTGGATACTGGATATATCTCTTCCCCGGAGGAAGGTTCATTATGAGAGACACACAGTGGCCTCGGTATGAGGTGTTTAAGCAAGACCGGCCCGACAAGCCCCATGAGGCTATCGGCACGGTGCACGCGCCCGATCCTGAAGTGGCGTTGCTCAATGCCCGCGATGTGTTTGTGCGTCGGCCCGAGTGTTACAACATGTGGGTCGCGCCTGAAAGTGCGGTTTTCAAGATGACGGCCTACGAGCTGGAAACCATCCCCAATTGGTGGGAGGAGGATTTGCCCGAGGACGCGGCCGAACAAACTTATTACATCTTCAACAAGCAAACTCAGCGCCGCTCGATGGTGGCCGTGACTCACGTGGGCGAGATCAAGGCCCGAAGCGAGCGGGAGGCGCTGCGCAAGGCCATCGAAAGCGGTCAATTTGTGCGCAAGCAGGCTTACATGTGGTGGGTTGTGCCCGAAAGCGCCATCACCAGCAGCGACGAAGAAGATGTGCTCAGCATGTTCGAGCCGGCCAAAGACAAGACATATCGCGACCAGAGCTATTACACCGGTCGGGTGTTCGCCCGACGCTCGCAACGCAGACCGGAGGATATTCCGCTATCATGAACGAGCAAGTGCAACAAGCCCTCATGGAGCGATTGGTCGCCATGGCCGACGACGAGGTGATCCTCGGTCATCGCGACTCAGAATGGACGGGCCACGCGCCCATTTTGGAGGAGGATATCGCCATCGCCAATATTGCGCAGGATGAGTTGGGCCACGCCATCATCTGGTACGAATTGGCCGAGCCGTTTACGGGCAACGACGCAGACAGCATGGCCTTTTTCCGCGATGCGCGACAATTTCGCAATGTGCAGATGGTGGAGTTGCCCAAAGGCGATTGGGCGTTCACCATGATGCGCCAGTTTTTGTATGACGCTTATGAAATGACATTGCTGGCTCGATTGGCCGAGAGCGCGTATGAGCCGCTGGCCGAGGCCGCAGACAAAGTGCGTCGAGAGGAGATCTATCATTATCGCCACAGCAGCACCTGGGTGCGTCGGTTGGGGCTGGGAACCGAGGAGAGCAACACGCGTATGCAACGAGCGCTGGATCATCTCTGGCCTTATGCGCTGCAACTCTTCCGCGCCATGCCCAATGACTCGACCCTGATCGAGGCCGGCATGTTCCCCGACCTGGCCGAAATGCGCGCGGCCTGGGAAAAGGTCGTCGTTCCCTATTTGCAGGAATCCGATCTCACCGTTCCCGAAGTCGAGCCTATCTACGCGGAGCGTCATCATCACACCGAACATCTGGTGGACTTGCTGGCCGATATGCAGATGGTGGCCCGCAGCTTACCCGAGGCGGTGTGGTGAGTCTGGACGA
>JAADII010000182.1 GCA_013151415.1 Chloroflexota bacterium | reverse complement strand
CCCAGATCTCCGTGCAGCCGGCGTCCGCCAGCGCGTCTTGCAAGGTGAGATAGGCCGTGGCCCAGGTGGCGCCGTCGTGGACGCCGCCGCTTGCTGACGCGTTTACATAGCAGCGACCGCTCTGGGCTTGGGACCCTGGCGCCAACAGCCATGCCCCCAGCAGAACCAGGGGCAGAAGAAAAATCAATGTCGAAAACCGATGCAAATGAATTCTGAGGTGCATGAATGATTCTCCTTACAGAATGTGAGTGGGTGTGTTCGTCGGCGTGGACGTGGGTGTGTTGGTCGGCGTGGGCGTGGGCGCGACATCCTTCTCATAAGCGCCCATGTCGCACGTGGCCGCGCCGCTGCCGTCGCCATCCTGCGGCCGGGCCGCGCCGCGCTGGTCCGTGGCCGGGCAGCCGGTGTTGGTCCCGGCGTCGATGGCCGGGGAGCCGGCCAGCAGCGGGAAGACCTGCCGCCCCGGGCCGCCGAAGTCGGTCAGCGCGCCCAGGTTGGGGTCCTGGCCGAGGATGTTGTTCGCGCCGGACAGCGTGCAGCCGCCCGGGGCCTCAACCAGGTTGTTGGATGAGTTGCTATTCAGGGAGGCCCCGAATACATTCCTGCAATCGCCGCCGGTGTTGTTGGCGAGGATCACGTTAACCAGCTTCGGCTTGCTGCTGTAGTTGTTGAACATCCCGCCGCCTCTGTTGATGGCCGTGCTGCTGCCGTTGGCCTGGCCCGCGGTGACGGTGAAGCCGTCCAGCACCGCGCTGCCGTCCGCGCCGCTTCCGCTGACCACGTGGTGGGCGTTAGCGCCCACGATGTCGCCCGTAGTCTCGGCGATGAAGTCGCCGCCGGTGTTGGTATCGTTCTTGTCAATATCGCCGCTGAGCACGGTGATGTTGGCCGCCGGGTCGCGCTGGCCGCGCGCCGTCTCCGTCCCGGCGAAGCCGCCGTAGATGGCCACGCCGTTCTTCAGGCGGAAGGTGCTGTTGCGGGCGTCGTTCGTCTGCCCCGCGCCCTCGTCCGGGTAGTAGACGCCCTTCGCCACCCATATATCGGTGCAGTTGCTGTTCGCCAGCGCATCCTGCAGGGTGAGGTGGGCCGTGGCCCAACTTGTGCCGTCGTGGACGCCGCCGGTGGCCGCCGCGTTCACATAGCAGCGACCGCTCTGGGCCTGGGACCCTGGCGCCAACAGCCACGCTGTCGGCGGCGCGGCCGTGTTGGCCGGGGCGAGCGCAGCGCTTTCACCCATGTCGCCCGGCCCGGACCCGGCATGGACGGCCGCGGCCGTCCATGCCGCCATCAAGATAACAAGAATGATGAATCCCGATGCCGCCGCATATCGCGGTATGCTCATGGTGCATCGTCTCCAATCTGCGTGTGGAATCGGTGAATGATGTTGGGATCGCGAGTGGGTGGAGGGACGCCAACCGCGCCGCTCACGCCCCATGCGCCGCGCTCATCGGCCCCCTTCAGGCCGAAGCGCGCCCCGGCGTTGTTTCAACGCCGACTGACGATCCGCCCATATATGAACGGTTTTGGGGCTGGGCCTTGGGGAGCCGATGAGATAAACCCAATATAGCAAGCAGGCGTAACAAAAACGTGACAAGATAGGCCGCGCTTTTCGTTTACTTGGATGCTCGCTCACCGAATTTCAGCGTTAGAGCGCGTATACTGCAATGGCCACCCAATACGAGAATAATGTGATTCATCTGCGCAATGGTTATCTTGGCAGTTTTTGTGTGATGCATATATTTGCGTGACAAAGGACTTCTTCTCGGATGAAAGGAATACAAACGCATGTCCAGTTTGATGTCGAACGCAACCACGCATCCCTGGAGACCTTTTGCGCGCTTTGATTCAAGCCGATTAGTCGTAAATGAGGCGCGCAAAACCATTGACGCAACAGTGATGTCGCGCCGCGCATAATAAGGCGCGCTTCGGTCTCTGAAGGTAAAACCCCGAAAGATATCCGGCTCACCGACTTTGCGACCGAAGCGCGCCCACGCGCCAGCGAACGCCAACCAATTTTTCAGCTCCCATATGCAGATCATGCACATGACACCGCTGAGGTTCAGTGCTGTTGCAGAGCCGGTGAGCCGAATTCATTCTAGCATATGGGCGTGACAAAAACGTGACAAGGAGCGAAAATGTTGTGAAAAATTTATTGCAAGTCTCCCTTTTGGGCGCGCCCATCGTCACATTTCAACAAAATATTCTAAAGTTTCCCAGCCGCAAGGCGCTCGCCCTGCTCATTTACCTGATTGTCACCGGAGAGCGACATAATCGCCAGCATTTGATGGCCCTGTTGTGGCCGGAAAGCGAATCCAAACGGGCCGGCGCGTCGTTGCGCAGCACGGTGACCCGTTTGCGTCGCACACTGGCCGTGGCCGGCGATTACCTTCTCGCCGAGGCCGGAATGCTGGCGTTCGATGCGGATCAATCATTCAGCCTGGACCTGCATCTGCTAGACGCGGCCGTATCGTCCAATGCCAGGCCCGAAGTGATGAGGGCTGCATTATCCACGGTTCGCGGCCCTTTTTTGGATGGCTTTTCCCTGCCCGACGCCCCGGATTTCGAGCTATGGGTCACACAAGAGCGCGAGGCGCGGCTGCGCCAGTTGGAAGCCATTTGCCACCAATTGACTCATCATTATATATCCGTTGGCGAAACCGGCGAAGCCGTATACACGGCGCAACAGTGGGTGATGCACGCGCCTTTGAGCGAAGCCGCGCACCGCGGCCTCATGGAAGCCTACTTCCTGAATCACGATCGCACGGCCGCGCTGAAGGCCTATGACCGTTGCATCCAAATGCTGCGCGATGAGCTGGGTTTGCCGCCCGAGCCCGACACCACCGCCCTGGCTCAGCGCATCCGCGAGTTTCCGCTTCAGACGCGCCCCGCGCGCGTTCGCGATCGCTCGCCTGCATCGCATTTGTCTCGACCTCGATTGGTCGAGTTGCCTTTGGTGGGTCGCTCCGTCGAATATGCCCGGTTGGTCGCGCTTTACCGGCAGGCAAGCATGGGTCATTTTCAATGCGTGGCCATCATCGGCGAGGCCGGCATGGGCAAGACGCGATTGGCCAATGCTTTTTTGAACTGGATCGCGCTCGAAAATGACGGAGCCGATGTATTGCAGGGGCGAGCCTTCGAAGTTGGGGGCCGTCTGCCCTACCAAATCTTGGTGGACGCGCTGCGCAGCCGATTGGACCAAGAAAACGCGCCCGCCGACTTGCTGGCCGATGTCTGGCTGGCCGAATTGAGCCAACTTCTGCCCGAGCTACGCGAGCGGTACCCCGACTTGCCCCCGCCCCTTAGCGGCGAGCCGGAATTTATGCGCGGTCGCATTTTCGAGGCTGTAGCCCGGCTGCTGGTCGAACTGGCCCAACGACGGCCCCTCGTCCTTTTTCTCGATGACCTACAGTGGGCGGATGCAGGCGCGTTGGATATGTTGCATTATCTGGCCTGCCGCCTTAGCGAAGAAAAAGCGCCTGTATTGTTTTTGTTTGCCGCGCGAACGGAAGACATGGCCCGGTTGGAGCATCGCCTTGCCTATCTGGATCGAGAGATCCATCTCACCAAAATTCACCTCACCCCATTATCGGTGGAAGCCGTGCAAAAGCTGGTGACCGCGTTGGCCGGTGAGATCGAAGAAGCCGTTGTGGATCCCTTTGGCGACTGGTTGCAAAGTGAAACGGGCGGCGTTCCCTTTTTTGTTGAGGCCATGTTGCAAATGTTCGCGGAGCAGGGGGCGCTTTTGCAAGAGGAGCGGAACGATCGCCCCTATCTCGATGTCGTTAACGTTTGGCGGCGAATTCAACGTTCTGAGCGGACGCCCATCCCGCCAGGCGTGCGCGAAGTGATCGTTTCTCGCCTGAATCGTCTGGACGACGCCGCGCGCAGCCTGTTGCTCGGCGGAGCCGTGCTCGGACGGGAAGCCAGTTTCGAGCAGCTGTGCTGGGTGTCGGGCGTGGGCGAAGAAAAAGGCCTGGATGCATTGGAGACGCTGCTGAATCGGCGTTTGCTGTTGGAGAAACGTCATGAAAGCCGGCCCTACCGTTTTGCTCATGACACCATTCGCCAGATCGTTTATGCCGAGGCCGGTGAAGCGCGTCGTCGATGGATGCATCGTCGCGCGTTGACCGCATTGCAAAAGGCGGCTGCACCCTCGCCCGAGCTCGCCTATCACGCCCTGGCCGTGCATGAAAATGAACTCGCGTTTCACTATTTGCTAGATGCGGGCGACGCGGCCTTGAGCACGCACGCGTTGACCGAAGCGCTCGAACATTATCAGCACGCGCGTGAATTGGCGTCTCGCGTCCGCATCGATGCCGAACCGCTCGCGCGCTTGTATACGCGTCGCGGGCAGGTGTTGGAATGGCTCCATCGTTACAATGAGGCCCTGGCCAACCACCAGGAGATGGAAGCGTTGGGGAAGAAGCGCGACGACAGAGCGCTTGTCCTGGCCTCCATCACCGCCCAGTGTCATTTGCATGCGGTTTATACGCCCCTTTATGAACCCGAGCAGGCCAATGCCCTGGCCCACAAGGCCCTGGCCCTGGCGCGATCGCTGGGCGACCGCGCCACCGAAGCCAGCGTGTTACGCGGATTGATGATGGCGACCTACTGGGGAAAAGGGGACATTCATCAGGCTTGCGCATACGGAGAGCGGGCCCTTGACATCGCCGAAGAGCTGGGCCTCACCGACCAAAAAGCATTCATTCAGGCTCAGTTGGTTCATGTTTATTTCGGTTTGGGCATGCTGGAGGATGCGCACCGGCTTAATCTCGAAGCTCGCAAGGTGTGGGAAGCCGTGAACAACATGGCCATGTTGGTGGACTCCTATATTGCGGAGAGCTGGATGTACATCTTTTACGGTCAGTTCGACGCCGCGAAGCAGGCTATCGACTGGGCGTTTCGGCTCAGCCGCGCGCATAACGGCGCGGGTAATTTTGTCTTTGCCCTGGCCACGCAAGGCGCGATCGACTTGGAGCGAGGCGAATCAGGCCGCGCGATCGAAGTCCTGGAAGAGGCCCTCGAGCATGCCAGGAAGATGAATTTATCGGTGATAGCCTATCTCGCCCTGCCCTCCCTGATCCGGGCTTATCTGCTGGTGGGGGCAACCGAGCGCGCGAGCGAGTTGAGCAAAGAGCTGCACTACGTGAGAATGCCGCAGTTCAGGCATTATTTCCGCACCGTGGCCGCGCCTATGATACAGGTAATGCTGGAGCAAAAAGACTATGTGGCCGCGCAGCAGCTTTTGGTTGAGGCGTATCAACACCTGGAGCGGGACCAGATTCCCATGTATATCTCCAATTTGTCTGTAGTCGAGGCCCGATTGCACCTGGCGTTGGGAGATGCCGAGCGCGCGTTGCGCGAAATGCAAAAGCTGGAGGCGCGGGCGCGCGAGACGAACTTCAAACTGTATCTACTCGAAGCCTTATGGGTGCAGGGATGCGCGTTGCGGGCGCTGAATCGACCGCTGGAAGCTCGCCGCGTGTTGCGGGAAGCCCGGGCCGAGTTCGAGGCCATGCACGCGCGGCGCATGGGTTATCAGATTCTGACCGCGCTGTGGGAAGTGGAGCAAGACCTGGGCGCTACGACCGCGGCGCATCAGATCCAAAAAGAGGCGTTGGAAATCATCGCCTATCTCGCTAAGCGCACCGGAACAGAGGAAAGGCGAGCGGGCTTTCTGGCTCGGCCCGAAGTGCAGCGCGTGCTGCGCCTGTCTTCTCCCACGTTCACAAGACAAACGCACACCATGTCTCCAGCGCCGATTGGCAGGTAGTGGATATTTGGATACTGGGTATTGGGATACTGGATATTTGGATACTGGGTATTTGGATACTGGGTATTGGGGTATTGGGGTATTGGATATTGGGGTATTGAAGCGGAGCGTTTCCTGAGCAATACCTAATACCAATACCTAATATCCATTTTTTGACATGCGCGACCGCAGCCCGCATAATAGCCTTCGCTATGAAAACTCATCTTCACACTTTTCACCGAATTTGCATCTATTGCGGCTCGAACCCGGGCGCGAACCACGCGTATATCGAGGCCGCGCGCGAAATGGGCGCACTGCTGGCCCGCGAGGGGATCGAGCTGGTCTATGGCGGCGGCGCAACCGGCGTCATGGGCGCGTTGGCCGACGCCGCGCTCGAAGCCGGCGGCCGCGTCATTGGCGTGATCCCCGAATCCATGAACGTACCCAATGTGGTGCACGAGGGCCTGAGCGAGCTTCACGTCATGGCCGATATGCACACGCGCAAGGCGTTGATGGGCAGCCTATCGGACGCGTTCATCGCGCTGCCCGGCGGCCTGGGCACGCTGGACGAACTGTTCGAGACCCTCACCTGGAGCCAGCTCGGTTATCGACCCAAACCGGTGGGCGCGCTCAATGTGGCCGGCTACTACGATCCCCTCATCGCGCTCATCGACCACGCAGTCGAGCACGGTTTTATCAGGCCACAGCATCGTCATGTGTTGGCGGTTGCGACCAGCCCCCGCGATTTGCTGGACAAACTGCAACGCTTCCGACATCCTCATGAGAGATAAAGCCGCCATAGAGCCGCGGAGGGCGCGGAGTTATAGAAGATAGAGTATAGAACTGGAGTGTTTGGTATAGAATTGGCCCATCGTCCCATCGTCCCATCGTTCAGCCTCCAGCAACAACACCCCAACACCCAATACCCAATATCCACACATGGATCCCCTCCTCTATATCGCCGTCATCCTGGCCGGTGCGGCGGCCGGTTTTGTAAACACTCTGGCCGGAAGCGGATCGGCCATCACCCTGCCACTGTTGGTGTTTTTGGGGTTGCCCGCCAACGTGGCCAACGGCACCAATCGCATTGGCGTGCTCATGCAAACCAGCGTGAGTAGCAGCACCTTTTATCGCGCGGGTCTCACCGACGCCAAAAGCGCGCTGAAATTGCTCGCGCCCACGGTGTTGGGCGCGCTGGTGGGCGCGGCCATTGCCGTGGATTTGAACGAGCAAAACATGCGCCGAGCCATTGGCGCTATGCTGGTGCTCACCTTCTTTTTGCTCATTCTGCGCCCCCAACGCTGGCTCAAGGGCCGACCCGAAGGCGCGCGACCGGTGGCCATTCGCGATTTGTTCATCTTTTTCCTCATCGGCATTTACGGCGGCTTTATTCAGGCCGGCGTGGGCATTTTCCTGTTGGTGGCTCTGGTCATGGATATCGGTTACGATCTGGTGAAGGCCAACGCCATCAAACCGGTGCTGGTGTTCGTGTTCAATGTGTTCGCGTTGGTTGTGTTCATGTGGAACGGCCAGGTGAATTGGATTTTGGGCCTCTTGTTGGGCGTTGGCAACATTGCGGGCGCGTGGACGGCCGCTCGCATGGCCATTAAGCCGGGCGCGCAGGTTTGGGTCTATCGGTTTTTATTGGTCGTGGTGGTCTTCTCGGCCGTGCGCATGTTTCTGGCGTAAGTGGATGATGGGTTTCTCAGATGCGCGCGCGAAGTCGCAGAATAGAGGTCGGTCGGTTATAATGTGCGGTTGCTACACATGAATTTGCTGTTAACGGACGGGCAATAGGACGATGGACGACAAAAGCCGCCAGCCCCATCGTCCTATCGTCTATCGTCTGCACTCGAAAACAGAAACCAATCCGCGGTCTATTGTCAAAACACCGAACCCGAGGAACATAACCCCATGAGTAAAGTCGCTATTTTGCGGACAACCCCTCGCACCGTATTCGAAGATTATCACCGGCTCATGAACTTGGCCGGTTATCAAGATGTGGTGGCCAAAGACGCGGACACCGCGCTCAAGGTCAATATCTCCTGGCATTTCTTCTATCCTGGCAGCTCCACCACGCCCTGGCAATTGGAGGGCGTGATTCGGGCCATGCTGCGGGATGGCTACGATCCCAATCTTATCCACGCCTGCCACAACCGCACCGTGGTCATCGACGCGCATTTGGGCGAGCGCGAGAACAAGCAGGTCCATGTCGTGCGCGCGCACGGCCTGCGCAACATTCATCTTTATGAAGAAGGTGAAGAATGGGTTCACATTCGCGACGCGGTGGGCGACCTGGCCGACAAATTCCTGGTGCTCAACGAGGTCTACCCGGATGGCTTCTACATTCCCAAGCGCTTCATCGGCGAGAACATCATTCATCTGCCCACGGTCAAAACCCACATCTTCACCACCACCACCGGCGCCATGAAGAATGCGTTCGGCGGCTTGCTGAACGAACGCCGCCATTGGACGCACCCCGTCATTCATGAAACCCTGGTGGATCTGCTCATGATCCAGAAGCATATCCATCGCGGCGTCTTCGCGGTGATGGATGGAACCTTTGCCGGTGACGGCCCCGGGCCTCGGTGCATGGTTCCCTATGTGAAGAACGTGATTCTGGCCAGCGAAGACCAGGTGGCCATCGATGCGATCGCGGCCAAGCTGATGGGCTTCGATCCCATGTCCATCAAATACATTCGCCTGGCCCACGAACAAGGGTTGGGCGTGGGCGATCCGGCCGAGATCGAGATCGTGGGCGATGTGGAGGAGGCGCAGAAGAGCTGGCATTTCGTCGGCCCCTTCCAAAAGATGACCTTCGCCTCTCGAATGCAGCACAAAATCTATTGGGGGCCGCTGAAACGACCCATCGAATGGTCGCTCAAGACCATCCTCGCGCCCTGGAGCTACATGGCCTCGGTGCTCTATCACGACACCTTCTGGTATCCCTTCGTGGGCCGACAGAAAATGCAGGCCGCGCTGCAAAGCGAGTGGGGCCGGCTCTTTCGCAATTGGGAGCGACTGACGCCCGACGAGCAGGGCTTTCCCGAAGTGGGCGAAGAAGCGCCCGAGTTCAAACGCGCCGGGCTGCCGGCGTTTGTCGAGTCGTTCCGCATTTTGTGGATGTCGCTCACCGAAGCGCCCGAGCTGGCCGCGCGGCGTCGTCACAGCCGTGAAGAGCTCGCGCACTACTACATGGACCATGAAACGCATGAAGACGCCGTGGCTAAGGGCGTGTTGGCCCTGCTCATATTGCTTCCCGCGCTCGTTCTTTTGTTGCTGCGTCTGCGCGCCCGAGAATCCTGACTTTGGGCCAAGGCCGGGGTTTTCTCTTTGCAGAATGGCGGGGGGGGCGCGTCGCCTCCGCTTTCTGCGCTCCTTATCTATATAAAAATGTTTCACGGTAATTAGCCATGTTTCACGCTGATTAGATTATGTTTCACGGCGATATTTGATATGTTTCACGCAAAAATCCAGTTATATCGATAAGAATTAATGTATTCTCTTGTTTTTGCACAATATGGTGATGTAACAGGTGAAAATTGTCTTATTTTTGGCTGTATTTTGAGGAAAATGCCCTGAAAAGGGCGAAAGGTGAATTGGTGATGGATCCCGTCGAACTCGTCAACCAGCTTAGCGCCTCGCTCGATCAGGCGCTGACCGCGGAGAGCCTGCGCATCAAGATCGCGGCCACCATCATTTTGCTGTTGGTCATTGCCCTGATTCGTCGAGTGGTTCATCGTTTTCTCGACCGTCAAGAGATGTCGGTGGAGGTGCGCTATCGCGTGGCCAAAACGGTCACTTATGTTTTGTATGTCCTGGCTGCGATCTTCCTGGGGGCAGTCTGGTTCAATGGATGGGATCAGCTGACGACCATTCTGGCCTTGGTTCTGGCGGGCGCGGCCATTGCTTTGCGCGAGCCTTTGGTGGGCATGGTGGCCTGGGCTTATATTGTCTGGCGCAAGCCCTTTGTATTGGGCGATCGGGTCGAGGTGGACACGGTGCGCGGGGATGTGGCCGATATCGGGCCGTTTGTGTTTTCATTGGCCGAGGTGGGCGGCGGCCAAGACGCGGAGCAGCCCACCGGTCGCATCATCCATGTCCCCAACAGTTATATTTTCAGCCACCGCATCGCCAACGCCACTCAAGGGTTCAATTATGTATGGGACGAGATACCGGTGGTGGTCACCTTCGAGAGCGATTGGCGCGCGGCCAAGGAAATCCTGGAAGCCATTGTGCAAAAGCGCGGCGCCAATGTGGCGAATGAAGCCGAAGCCGATTTCCGTCGCGCGACGACCGAGTTCTTGCTTCGACCCGAGGCCTTTTCACCACGCGTGTTTACGCGTGTGGTGGATATCGGCGTGGAGCTAACCATGCGCTATGTGGTGCATGTGCGGCGGCGGCGGAGCACCCGCGAGGCCATTTGGGAGGAGACGCTCGATGCGTTTGCAGCCCGAACCGATATCGACTTCGCTTATCCCACACAGCGCGTGTTCTTCAATCCCAAGGAGGGCAAGGGCGCGGTCGGGAACGAGTAGCAGGCCGGGTGGCGGGCCGAGATGGCGAGGGCGGATAGGGGGTTGGGTCGAGTTTGTCAGCTTTGGGCGGTTTTGTATAATTATTTACAATAAAAAGGTTCACCGCCGAGCGCGCAGAGGACGCAGAGAGGAATGTTTTTCTCTTAAAACTCCCACTTCAAAACTCCCACTTTTTCTCTGCGCTCTCAGCGAACTCAGCGGTGGAATAGCTTTTTTCAGGAAATTCAGTTGTGTTGGGATGAGGTTGTCGTCCCATTGTCCCGCCATCCCATATTATCAGGAGGAGCCTTATGTACAGATTCAGGAGCCTGGGATTGCTGCTTGTAGCATGGCTCGCTCTGTTCGCATTGGCGGGCTGTTCGCTGGGTGTCCAGAAGTCCGGCATGGCCAACCCGGCGTCGGAATATTGCCTCGAGCAGGGGGGCAAGCTGGAAGTGCGCAAGGATGCGCAAGGAAACGAGTACGGTATGTGCCTGTTCGACGACGGCAGCCAATGTGAAGAGTGGGCCTTTTTCCGCGGGGAGTGCAAGAAAGGCGAATTCCCGCAGACCGGTCTGCCCAATCCCGCCTCGCAATATTGTGTGGAGAACGGCGGCGAATTGGAAATGCGCAAAGCCGATGATGGCGGCGAGATCGGCATTTGCAAGTTTCCGGACGGCAGCGAATGCGAGGAATGGGCCTTTTTCCGCGGGGAATGCGCGCCGGGACAGTAACTCGAACCGCGACGCGGGGCTCGAATCGCAATCAGAAGGCGCGGCGGTCCGTCATGCCGGCGGGCGGGCCGCCGCCCGCGCAGGGTTTTGCAATTATTTCGGGGAAGGCGCCGTCACATTTCGGCGGCGGACTGCGTCATAGGGATTAAAGCGCGCTCCTCACGTTTTTCACGCTTGCGCAAATGAGTTCGCTTTTGCAAGCGATCGGCGCAATCGAACACTTCGTTTTCTTGTCTCACGGGTTCCGCTCCCTTCGTGGTTAGGGCTGGCCTGGAACACCTGGCGTCGCCGCGCTCGGATGAAGGAGGTCATCATGCATTCGCGTCGCGTTCGCACATTGTTATCGATTTTGTTTGGATTCGCGTTTCTCTGGCTGATGGGCGTTTCTTGGGTCTATCCGGCCTCGGCCGGCGGATCAGAGGTGACCGTGACCCTGACTCCGGTGGCCGACGCGTATGTGGATGAGCAGCAACCCAATGTCAATTTTGGCGCGCAAACCGAACTGATCGTGCGCAATGAATTGCCAGGAAGCGGCCCCACGCGAAGTTATGCTTTGTTGCGTTTTGATCTGAATGTTTTGCCCGCCGATATCTCCGTTCTTTCGGCCACACTACATCTCACCCAGAAGGCGGGCGCGGGAGACGCCTTGGTCAGCATCAGTGCGTTGCGCAGCCTTGGCCCCTGGGATGAAAATAGCGTGACGTGGAGCACTTTTCCGGCCGCGGGCGGGCCGGTGAGCGTGCTGCACAACATCGCGGACGCGCCGCAGACCGAACATGTATGGGATGTGACGGCATTGGTCGCGGCCTGGGTGCAGGGGACGTATGAGAACCACGGCTTCGTTCTGGGCATGGACCCGGCGGCCGACGCCGCGCGCGCGTTTTGGAGCCGCGAAAGCGAACGCAACGCGCCTTATTTGGAGATCGTCTATGCGCCGAACGCGACCAGCCCCACCAGCACTCCCACCCCCACCAACACACCCACC
>JAADII010000052.1 GCA_013151415.1 Chloroflexota bacterium | reverse complement strand
CCGACCACGCCCTCATGCGCAAGATGGGCCGCGCCGGCCGCGAACGCGCCCGTCTCTTCGGCATCGAGCGACACGTGACGCAATTGCTCGAAGTTTACCAGATCGCGGTCAATGATAACCTGAAGTAATGCTGTTTGCGTCCACCACAATCATGGCCGTCCGGCATCCTTTGCTGCATCGAACTCATCGTCGCTGGTCGGGTGCGGCTCGGTTTTCTTGCGCAGTCGCCGCGCTCTTCTCAGGTCCACTTCCGGTTCAATTCTACGGCGAACGGCTTCGAACATCCCTACATCTTTTTGGATGTAGAAAGCGCGGTCGCGTTCGATTCGGCGGCGAATTTCTCGCCTCAATCGGTCGGGATGTTCCGCTGCCGCGGTGGCGTGCTGGGAAGAGAGAATGTATTCAACCAGAGGCTCGACTTCGGTGACGACCAGCGCGTCGTCGTAGCAATGAACGACGATATCGGTGAAATAGGGGCGAAGCTGGTCTGCGCCGTTTTCAAGACCGAACCATTGGGCCGCACGGCCGAATTCGACTTGCGGGTCGATCTGCGAAAGCATCTCCCGCATTTCCAGGAGGTGATTTTTGCCGATGGTGGCCGCGAAGAGCCGTCCTCCGGGCCGCAATACGCGGGCCAACTCGCGGATCGCGGCCGCGCGGTCCGGCACGTGATAGAGCATGAAATTGGCGATGAGCGCATCGAATGACGCGTCCGCGAAGGGGATGCGCTGCGCGTCCAGAATGCAAAAACGCATTTGTCGCGGTTTTGGGTCGAGATTGGCCATGGCCTGCTGCACCATGCCGGGCGAAAAATCGGATAGCGTGATTCGCCAATCGTCGGCAAGGCGGTCGCGATTCTCGACCCAAAGCAGCCCTGGCCCACAACCGATCTCCAGGATGCGCAACCCTGATTGTCGGGGAAAATGGTCGAAAATCCAGCGATAGAGACCGTAGGGGTTGGCGCTGAATTGTTTGTGAACGCGAATGCGCGCGCTCAGGTTGGAGGCGTCGCGATATTGGGTCTGGCGGAGGAACGCGGGGTCGTTGAATTTGGACATGGTTTGATTTTTGGAGAATGCTTTGGCGTCGGAGTGAGTGCTGTTTCGTTGAACGTCTATTGGCGGATCATTGGCAAATACATCGTGCGGTTGCGTTGGCAAGTGTATAGTTCGACTTTGGTCAGGTGCCAGGAAGTGACGGTTTCGCGGGTGGCGGCGCGGGCGTGAAAGCGGATGGTCTGGCCGCGATAGGCGTTCAGGTCGAATGCGGCCCGTCGCCAGCGTCGCTCTTCGTCGCCCTGGCCGATGACCATGAGCGTGTCCAACACCGCGTCGTTGGTCGTGCGTAAGGTGATGGTAAGCGCCTCGCCGGTCGCGAGGGGTGGGTCGAAGTCGGCCGGGTTGAGCGCCCACCAATAACTGAGCTCGGCCGCGATGGCATCTGCAGGAATGGCGATGTCTTGATAAAGGTATTGATCGGTTTGTTGAGCGCCGCCAAACCAGGCCCCGCTCAAGGTCACGCCGGCCTCATCCTGAAAGGTGGAGGTGAGCAAGAGGTTTTGCGTCCAATGTTGGTAGCCGTCGGGCCCCTGATCGAAGTTGGGATTGGCTACGAGTTGCCGGCACGCCTCGGCGACTGGGGTGGAGGTGTGGGTCGGGGTTGGGGTGTGAGTCGGCGTTGAGGTGGGCGTTGAGGTGAAGGTGTGAGTAGGCGTTGGGGTGGACGTGGGGGTGACGGTGAAAGTGGGCGTAGAGGTGAGCGTGGGCGAAGGAGTGGGCGTTGGGGTGGAGGTGGGAGAAGGCGTGGATGATGGGGTTGGGGTGAGGGTTGGCGTGGGCGTGATGCGTTGGCAGGTTTCCCATGTTGGCTGAGTCGAGGGACATGCCAGCAGGCTTACGTCATCAATGTAAAGGGCGCTCAATCCTCCTGCGCCGTCGTTGCTCACGGTGAAGTTGACATAAATGTCTTGATTCAAATATGAGGACGCGTCGAAACGGCATTCGAGCCAGGCCCGATCGTCGCGCGTGTCACTCCAGATGCGTTGCAATTCTTGTTGATTCTCATCCAGGATGCTGGCGATCTGACGATCGTTCTCGTCCAGTGGATCGCTGATGGGAAACATGCGCCAGCTGAGCACAAGTTGTGCGGCGTTTGCGGCCGCGACCGCCTGGCGGACCGAGGAGAAAATGGCCTGGTTGGGTTCATCCACCAGGCCGATGCGCGCGCTGCGCGAGGGACTGAAGAATCGCTCATTGGTGAATTGGCCGCGATTCAAGGGAAAAAACCAGCCCGCGTCGTTTTCCATGTCACCGTTGACAAGTAGCTCGCTGCACGTTTGCTCCGCATTTGAAACGGGCCGAAAAGCCAACGAGGTGAAGAGGGCCAGGGCGAGTAAGGCGACGAGAGAATAGGCTCCTTTTGACATTGCCCCTCCGGGATGAGAATTGTCTGAGCAAGAGAACCAACAGCGCTTTTATTGAACCACAACTCGGATAGGGTGTGCAACAGGATGGTTTCAAAATAAGTGGCGCGTGCAGTCCCGCCGGAGCGGTGATAAAAGCATCGCCCACTGGCGGGTTTGGAAACGCGTCAATGAGTGGGTTTGCGCGATTCGCGGCATGGCAAGTATAATCAATTTGCATACGATCCAATTTGTCCTCGCGACCGTGGGGTCGCTCTTGTCGAAAGGAGGCGCCTATGCGATTGATGCCATAAGAAATCGCGAGAGGGGCTTGGCGAGCAATCGGGTGGCCGTCAAGCCGTACAGCAACCTCTCATTTTCGACACGCCCGCATCGATACAAATCATCGACCTTTTCGCGCGGCCTATCGGGTGGTTTTGGCGCTAATGCCCACAGGCGGGCTGGCCAAGGATGCGAAGGCCACGGCGTCGTCGGCGTGAGCAGCGTCGCGCGCCGGCATCCGGCTCCCGTTTTGTGACCAAACAGTTCTGCCGATATGTCGTGCGTCAGCTCATTTAAGGAGTGAAATCAAGTGGCCAGTGTAACCTACGAACACGTGTACAAACGTTGGGGCGACGTGGTCGCGGTCAACGACCTCACCCTTGAGGTGGCCGATAAGGAATTCATGGTGCTTGTTGGGCCTTCAGGTTGTGGAAAATCCACCTCATTGCGTTTGTTGGCTGGGTTGGAAGAGATCACCGAGGGCATCATCAAGATCGGCGATCGCGTGGTGAATGATGTGCCTCCTAAAGATCGAGATATCGCCATGGTCTTCCAGTCGTACGCGCTTTACCCGCACATGAGCGTCTACGACAACATGGCCTTTGGGCTAAAGCTGCGCAAAGTGCCCAAGGCCGAGATCGACAAAAAGGTGAAGGAGGCGGCCGAGCTATTGGGCATCGCTCAGTTGCTCGACCGCAAGCCCAAGGCGCTATCGGGCGGCCAACGCCAGCGCGTGGCCTTGGGGCGCGCGATCGTGCGCAATCCCAAAGTCTTTCTCCTTGACGAACCGCTCTCCAACCTGGATGCAAAGCTGCGCGTGGAGACCCGCGCCAATATTTCCAAGTTGCATAAGCGTCTTGGCACCACCTTTATTTATGTGACTCACGATCAGGTCGAGGCCATGACCATGGCCGATCGCATCGCCGTGCTCAAAGATGGCATCTTGCAGCAGGTGGACTCGCCGCAGAACCTGTATAACTATCCCGCCAACGTCTTTGTAGCCGGTTTCATCGGCAGCCCCAGCATGAACTTCTTTGATGTCACGCTGGTGGAGGAGAGCGATACGGGCAAGTTGTACGTGGATGGCGGCTCCTTCCGTTTGGAAGTCCCTCCAGACAAGGCCGAGACTTTGCGGAAATACAAAGGGCGAGAGCTGATCTTCGGCATTCGGCCGGAAGATATTCACGCGGCCGACTTCACCCCACCCGGCTTCTTCCAGGTGCCGATGAAGGCCACCGTGGATGTAACCGAGCTCATGGGCAACGAGATCTTCGTCTATGGCCTCACTGGCGGCAAACAATTCATTGCCCGGGTGGACCCGCGCACCAGCGCCCGCGTGGGTGAGGAGATCGAGTTGCGCGTGAACATGGATAATATGCATCTCTTTGATCCCGAAACCGAGGTGGCCTTGGTCTAGCCCAACCCATCCCATCTTGGTTTGGATACAGCCCAGATTCGACGAAGGGGAGCGGCATAGCCGCTCCTCTTTTTTTGCATGAGCATGGGCAAAGCACGTCGGCGCCCCTATTCGCGCCATGCGGCCAGGGCTGCGGCGTAGACTTGGGCCAGGGCGATCCCGCACCTTTGTGACGCGGCGCGACAATCTTCATATTCGGGAGCAGCCTTCCATTTCCCGGGGGCGTATTCGGCCAGTTTTAGGCGAATAGGACCGAATGGCGTCTCCACTTTCACAACGCGGCGCGGTAGGGCGTGGCGCGTCACCGGCATTTCTCGAATGCCGAGGGTGGTGGTGTGCCTAAAAAGCAGCGCGCGCAGCTCGGCCGCGCGTTGAGGCGGCGAAAGCGCGCTCAATTGCAGGGCGGGTCGATCCTTTTTCATATGAATGGGCGTGAACCAGACGTCTAGAGCGCCCGCATCCAGCAAATCCGACAGCAAAGGCCCAAGCCATTCGGCTGGCATGTCATCGAGATTGGTTTCCAGAAGAATCAACGTTTCTGGCGAGCGCCCCTCTTCCGGCCCTCTTTTGCCATTATCGGCGCTTTCCGCAAAGACCTTTTCGCTCTTTTCCTCCTCGCCCAGCCAAACGCGCACCACATTGGGTTGTGCGAAATCCTTTTGCCCCGCCCCATAACCCACTCGATCTAAAATCATGGGTGGTGGCGGGCCAAACCATTGAGCCAGGGTGGTCACCAATGCTGCGCCCGTAGGCGTGACTGTTTCACCCTCTACGTCGATCCCGCGCACCGGATAACCCTCGGTCAGGGCCAGCACCGCAGGCGGAGGAACAGGGAGCAGGCCATGAGCTGCATGCACGGCCCCATGACTAAGGGGAATGGGCGAGGCGAAAATTTTTTCAACGCCCAATATATCGAACCCCGCAACCACTCCCACAATGTCGGCGATGGCGTCCAACGCGCCCACTTCATGAAAATGCACTTGTTCCACCATGACGCCATGAACCTTGGCTTCGGCCTGGGCCAGGCGTTTGAATACGCTCAAGCTCCGTTCTTGCACCCTTGCCGGCAACGTGCTCGCGCGGATGATGCGTTCGATGTCGGACAAATGGCGATGAGGCTGTGCGTCAGGCGCGGACACTTGCACTTGAGTCGCCGCGAGCTCTTGTTTCGTCACTCGGCGCGTGTCAAACCGGAGGCCAGGAAGACCCAGCGCATCAAATGCGGCTTGCAAATCATCCACCGCCAGCCCCACATCCAGCAACGCGGCCAGCAACATGTCTCCGCTTACGCCAATGGAAAGATCAATGTAGGCGATCAGGGTGTTGGGCGAGGAATCCGTCATCTGGTCTCACCAATTGTCGTCGAGACGCCGAGCGCGTGATCGGTGTAAGAAACACCAAAGCCCCGGCAAAATGACCGGGGCTTGGCGAGAGGAGGAGGAAAGGAGCTTGAGGAGGAACCACCGCTTGTTTGGGCTTACGCCCTGTCTACGCTCTTACTATACACCATCAATATAAAAGATGCATGAAAAGGGGGTTTAGGTTACGTGAGAGTTCAGGTAAATTGGATTGGAGAAAATCCAGCCGCGCGACTTGAACCAACGTCGTTTCCACACCTCGACGCGATACGCGCCCGGATGGCTGGTCTCATGGGTGAGGGAGCGGCCTTGTGTTTCGGCCACCACGCCTGTTCCGGCGCGAATCAAACGAATGTGGGCGGTTGCAGGCGTGGTTATCTCGAAAATCACCGGACCGTCTAAGCTGATTTGGTCGCCCATGTGGTGCACGCGATGGGCTGAGTGAGCCACAAACCGAAAGCCTTCGGTGGCATGCAACATGTCATATCCCAACCAACACCGCCCCACGCTCAACGCCTCATAAAGCATCTCGCGGTCGCGCGCCAAATTTTTCTGAAAGGGTTCAGGCGTGAGAATATGCATGTTGACGGCTCGGAAGCAATATTCATAAGGCAAGAACCGCCGGCGCAAAACGCCCAAATTGAACACCCGCGCATGCGCATCTGAGCCGCCTATCGCGACCGTGGGACGGCGTTGAAGCCATTCATCCCACTTGGCCAGCATCTCTGGATAAGGACCTGTGCTGAAGAGTTGTGGGAAAAAGGCCATGACAATGGCCATGCGCTTGCTGGTGACATAAGGGCGGAACTCAGACATGAAATTCCAAATCTCCAGCCCGGTGAAGCCTTCGATGTCCCATGCATTCCAGGGATAAATGTCGGGAATTAAAGGGCTTGGTTTATCGATGGGATGAGCGAGAAAAGTCAGGCCCCCGCGTTCGCGCACGGCATCGATAAGTTGCTGTGGGTCCGAAGCGAAACGCGTGACATCCTCTTGCACGTTGAGGGTGAGACAATGGTTGGCTTCGGGCCTTAAATTGACATCGTTCACTTCGATATCGAACAGGGTGAGCACGCCGTTTTGCCAGCCCTCGCGGGTTTGATCTACAAGGACATTATGATCAGTGATAATGATGAAATCCAGGCCCGCGCGAGCCGCGCTCTCGATCAGCGCGTCCGGTTCGCCTGCGCCGTCGCTAAAGGTGGTGTGCATGTGGATATTGCCGCGATATTCGTGGTATTCATTCATGGTTCATCTGAGAATAGTCCAAAGTGGGCGGGTTGGGGATTCCTGGTTGAGGTGATCACCTGCCACTTGTTGCATCATTTCTCGCTTTCTCGGGATGCGAATTCGGCCGCGCGGCGACGTTCTCGTTTGTCCATCCAAAAGAATCGATGTTCGGGATTGAGTTTGCGCGCGAAGATGAGGAAACCGGTGTGGGCGATCATGCGGTCGGCCGGTCGAAGCCGGCCGGGCACAGGCTTCCAGGCGCGGAGCAGGATCTCCTCCACGCGAATTTCCACGAAATCTCCTTTTTGCAGCGCGGCCGTCAGCTCGCTCACTTGATTGGCCGTAGGCTGAAGCGAGGCGAACATGCCCCCTTCACTCAGCGCGGCCTGAACCTGAGGGATGAAGGCCGCGGCCTCGCGCACATCCAGAAAAACCGCGTCCACGTCGTTTTCGTCGAAACCCTCGGCAATGTCGCGCAGTTTGAATTCGACATAATCTTTAAGCCCCAGTTGCTCGATGTTGCGTTGGGCCAGACGCTGATGTTCGGGCCGCGCCTCGTAGCTATAGACCCGACCTGAAGGCATGACCGCGCGCGCGAACGCCAGGGTGAGGCCGCCGCTGCCGCTGCCCGCCTCGATAACCCGCTTGCCGTTCCATAAATCCAGCTGCATGACCAAATGGGCCGCGTCCTTGGGATAAACGATTTGCGTCGCGCGCTTGATATGTTGAATCAAATCGGCCGTGGTGGGTTGCAGTGCGAGCAACTTGCGTCCCAGGTGGGTGGTCACAACCTGGCCAAATGGCCGTCCGATCAGGTCGTCATATTTGAGATGTCCCTGATGGCTGTACCAAACGCCGCCCGGTTTCGGGCGAATGAGATAGCGTTTTCGGTCTTCGGTCAGCAAAAGTACGGGCTCATGCGCCTTGATTCGGGCCACAGATGCATCCTCCAAAAAGCGATGGCGCTCGCAAGAAAGGCAAGTGCGTCTTGATGGATAAAGAAAGCGCGAGAAGATGGGGAGATTGGTCTCCATTCACCAAAAAGCCAGCGCTTGCGGCGTCCAGCGATGATAGCATGTTGGGCGAGCTTCGCCAAGCGCGTCGGCTTCGCGCGCGATTTGACGCAACACCCGGGCTGTGGTAACAATCAGCGGCATGCCATTACCTCTTATTCACTGATAAAGACGATTCATTGTGAACCGTGAGCGATAATCCCAAGAAAATTCTTGTTGTTTGCACCGGAAACACCTGTCGCACGCCTATGGTGAAAGCCTTGCTCGAAGCCGCCCTGGCCGAACAAGGATTATCAGGCCGGATCATCGTCGATTCGGCCGGCGTTTTTGCACAGAAAGACGCGCCCGCCAGCGAGGGATCGGTGAAAGCTATGGCCGCACGCGGCCTGGATATTAGCGAACATCGTAGCAAGCCTTTGAGCGACCGTTTGGTTCGTGAAGCGGATTTGATTTTGGTGATGGAAGAAGCGCATCGCCGTAGCATTTTTTATACGTGGCCCCAGGCGTTATCCAAGACTTTTTTGCTTAGCGAAATGGTGGGCGAACATCGCGATATCTTTGATCCTATCGGCCTGCCCCAAGAGGTTTATGATCGCGTGGCCGACTATCTCGACGATCTAATCCGTCGCGGTCTGCCGCGCATGTTGCATTTGCTGGACTAAAGCCGGTTTTGCCCAAGAATCTGGCCGAGCAAGCGCCGCATAGAAGGGATTGCGCCTTCAGCCATCTTTCATTTCACACCGGCTATCCCTCTCGCAATAACCACCAATATTTCAACTGCTCATATCGAGCCATATAAAGGCTGAGCCGCAAGCCCATCAGCCCATCGCGATAACCTTTCCAGGTGACAAAACGTCTCCAGAAGGCTTGCAAAGGGCGGGTGATGAGATGACGCGGGTGGGCGCGAACGCCTTCGTGGCGTAGCGTTTCCACCTCGAATTGGGTGTATCGTCGTTGTTTGGCGTGAAATTGAAGCCACGAATCGTAATTGTAGTGGAGCAAATGCTCTTTGAGTTTATCTTCCGCTCCCTCCACAATGGCGAACTCATGCACGGCTCGATTGGGATCGTAGTGCGCTTTGGCGCGGCGCAATAAGCGCAGTTGATGGTCTGGGTACCAACCGCCGCCTCTCATCCGATGCCCCACGATGTAATTATAGCGCGGCACCCACCAACCATCGACATCCTTTCGCTTGATGGCTTCTTTTGCTTCTCGAGCCAATTCGGGCGTGACGCGTTCGTCCGCGTCGACAAAAAAGACCCATTCACTCTCCAGCGCGTTCAGGGCCTCATTGCGCGCCTGCGAAAAATTGACAAAGGGGATGTCGATCACCCAGGCGCCGGCTCTTCGCGCCAGCTGCGCTGTATCGTCTGTGCTTTGTGAATCGAACACGACCACTTTACCCAATGGCAGACACGACTCGACGCATTGCACGATGTGATTGGAGACATTGTAGGCGAGAATGGCGCAAGTAATACGGCCGTCATGACGTGATTGTGAGCGTGCACTCATGGGAAACCTTGGCGGGTTAGAAATGGAAAGCTGATTTGATGAAGAGGCGTGCGCGTCAAGGCAATGTTTACGCGACCCAAGGCCTTATTTCGGCCATCGCTGACGCCAAAACGGAAATCATCCGTGGTCGCGTCGGGATCCGGTTCATAGATCACCCATGCCGACCATCCGGGCTGGGCCGGAATCATGGCTCCTGGCTGGGTGATAATCTCGCCTCGAACCATGCCGTCGGAACTTTCAAAAAGACGGCCGTTTTGGGGCAATGTTTCAACGGTGAAAAGCAGATAGTCGAGATTGGCGTCTTCGCCGGTGAGCCTGATGGAAAATGCCAGTTCCGGCGTTCCTTGCACGTTTGCGTTATGAGCCATGGGGGGCGCGTCGGGCCGGTTTTGACCGCGCAACATCTCTTCCAAAAATATGCGCACCCCTCGATATTCGGTCGGATCTCCGTTGATAGGCGAGAGCAGATTGCGCCATTCATAGGGATCGACGGGGTGAAAATAGAGCTCTTCCTGAGGCTGAGGGCTCGAACCGTCGAGATCGTAGTTAATGTAGCGCCAACCTGGCGTGCGCAGAGCCGCTCGGTCCACCGCGGGGTCCGCCCATCGGCCAAGCGACGTGACCGCCGGCCAAGGCCAGCTCGCGTTTGCGTCCTGAAGCAGCCTCACAAAGCTGCGCCCATCGCGAGGGAAATCGTCAGGCATGGACAGTCCGGCCAATTCGACCAAAGTGGGGAAGATGTCTACACTGTTCACCACGGCTTTGGGTCTAGAGCCGGGCGCGCTCACGCCGGGCGCGCGCACGATAAGCGGAATGCGCGTGGATTCCTCCCAGATGGTGTGCTTTTGCAGATGTTGCTTTTGCCCAAAATGATAACCGTGGTCGCCCCAGACCACAACAATGGTGTTGTCGAGCATCCCGCGCCTTTCCAAAGCATCCAGCAGACGCCCCACTTGCTCATCCACATAGGATGTCCCGGCTAAATAGTGGGCGATGACTCGACGCCACTGCATTTCCTCATCGAAAATGTAGCGCTGATCATAAAACTGTCCTCCTTGCCACACCAGGGCCAGGCCCTCGGGCGGAAGGTCTTCCAGATCATTGGACGTCACCGCTGGCAGATCGATTTCATCCAATGGATAGAGGTCGAGCAAGCGCTGGGGGACATACCAGGGCAAGTGGGGCAGTAGAAAGCCCACGCCAACAAAGAAGGGACGGTCTGCAGGCAATGCCGCAACGATCTCCAACGCGTTTTGAGCGACTTTGTAATCGGGGAGATCGCTCTCAGTGTAAGCGGAGCCGTCAGACTTGCGGGCGCTTTCAATCGCGCCCCAATCCGCGCCTGTGGCTTGATAATACGCATCCAATCCGCTCAAGGGTCGATTCGTCGGCCACCCCAGACCCGGCCAAAAGTCCCAATAATAACGTAGATCCCACCAATCTTCGCTCAATTGCTCGTTATTGTGAAACGTTTTTCCCGCGTTGGCCACAAAATAGCCATTGTCTTTGAAATGCTCGAAAATGGTCTTGATTTGGTTGATCCCGGGTCCATAGTTCTGATAACCAGGACTGTTTGGATCAGCAAGAAAGGCGCGCCAATCGACGTGCTCGTCGGCCAATGAGGTGATGCCGGTGGAGGCGGGGCGAAGACCAATGAGCATGCTGATGCGCGAGGGATTGCAGGAGACCGCGTTGACGTGTGCATTTTCGAATAGAGCGCCCTCCGCGGCCAGCCGATCGAAATTCGGCGTTTTGGCCTGACCGCCATACGCGCCCAAAACTGGGGCCAGGTCATCCACCATAATGAAAAGGATGTTGGGTCTGGCGGGAGTGGCGTCCGCGGTCGAGACCATCGCGGCGGCTGACGTAAAAAGCCATGCCAACAATGTGCAAACCGCAATTCGATAGATATAGCGAAAGTGGGAGGACCTCATGGTCGTTGGATTCATTCTGGCAGCAATGCCAGCACCTGGCGATAAACGGTCAATTGCTCGTCCAGTTCGGCCCGCGAAATGTCGCCGCGGTCAAAGGCCTCTTGCGCCTGTCGCATTTTCGCATTCATCCCCCATTTTAGCAAGATATGCGCAGCGCGACGCTTCCAATGGGCATAGTGCTTGTCGTAGTAACGGATTCGCGAGCGCCATAAAGCCAAAGTCGCGGCCCCCCGAAACTGCCGAGCGCTCTGACCTTCATAATGCGTAATGCGCGCTGTGGGAACGCAATACAGCGGCCATCCATGATTCTGGATGCGCCGCTGCCAATCCATTTCCTCCGCATACATGAAGTATCCTTCATCTAATAAGCCCACTTCATCGATGACCTCGGCCCGCACCATCAGGGCTGCGCCCAATGCAAAGTCAATGGGAAAGGGATGGCCGCGCTCATACCGCTTTCGAGGATATCGTCCATTTATGCGGGTTTCGAGCAGCCGGGGATGAAGAGGGAACAGGTCGAGAAAGAGCTGCATCAGGCCGGGAAACATGAAGGCGCTGTGCTGAAAGCGCCCATCGCCATAGTTGAGTCGCGGGCAGCATCCGCCCGCCTGGGGATGGTCTTGCAAGAATCCGATCAGCGCGGCCAACGCGCCCGCTTGCAATTCGGTGTCGGGGTTGAGCAAAAACACCGCGTTGGGCCGCGACGAGGGCGGAGACGCGATGTCGAAGCCGAGAGCTCGCAGACCCACGTTATTGCCTCGCGCGAAACCCAGGTTTTCTTCGCTGGCGATGAGGTTCACCTGTGGAAATTCAGCGCGCACCATCTCCGGGCTGCCATCGGTCGAGGCGTTGTCCACCACCACGACAGTCATCTTCAATCCCGCACTTCGCGCCTGGTCCGCGAAAAGCGAGGCAAGACACCCGCGCAGCAACTCGCGCACATGATAACTGACAATGACGACGCCGAGATGCATAAGGGCGAG
>JAADII010000143.1 GCA_013151415.1 Chloroflexota bacterium | reverse complement strand
ATGGGCGTGGTGAACAGCGACGAAGTGACCATCGAAGAGCTTGGGCTGATGATGGCGGGCGAGCGGCGCATCAAGGATAAGGAACAAGAAAATGTTTCACGGTGATTATCGATGTTTCACGATGTTTCACGCGTGTTTCATGGCAAAAATGCGATATAATGGTTAAAAATTAGGGTAATACGCCACAAATCCACTAAATGTGGTTATTTGGGGGTTTATCGGCGATATGCGGTGTTTTATCGCTAAGTTTATGCTATTCGCGAAATTTATGATTATGCACAAAACTAAGGATGCTGCGGGGCGCATCGCGAGCCGGAATGCAGGCTTTGTCGCCCAGCTTAGGATCTGCGTTTTATTCCCTCAAGCGCTCACGCGCCAGCTCAACATATTGTTCGTCGATTTCATACCCCACAAAATGCCGGCCCGCGCGCTGGGCCGCGATGGCCGTGCTGCCGCTGCCCAAAAACGGGTCCAGCACCACGTCTCCGGCAAACGTATAGAGCTGAATCAAACGACGGGGCAGCTCGACCGGAAAGGGCGCAGGATGGCCCACGCGTTTGGCCGAAACGGTGGGAAACTCCCACACGCTCTTGGTGTATTCCAGAAACTCATCGCGAGTGATGGTGCTTTCGCGGCCTTTCGCTTCGCGACGAAAACGCCCCTTGGAGAACACGAGAATATATTCGTGCACATCGCGAATGGTGGGGTTGGTGGCCGATTGCCAGCTGCCCCAGGCCGTGGACGCGCCCGCGGTCGCGCCTTTATGCCAAATAATCTCGCCCCGCATCAGGAACCCCTCTTCGATCATGATCTGATTGATGAAGCTGGCCAGGGGAATATAGGGTTTGCGGCCCAGGTTGGCCACATTGATGCAAGCCCGTCCTCCCGGAATCAATACGCGATGCGTCTCGCGAAACACCGCTCGCAACAAATCCAGATACTCGTCGAGCGTTAAGTCTTGGTCATAGGTTTTGCGCGCGTTGTAGGGCGGCGAGGTCACCATGAGATGAATGCATGAATCGGGCAGCGCGGCCATGTCGCGACTATCGCCATGAACCACCGAATCCAGCACCTCGGGCGGGACGGGGTTCTCGATATAGGGCGCTTTTTCGTCGATGGCGGGCTGGCCCTGATACATGCGGCTGGCATAAAAATAACTGGCGTCGTGACTGACCCGACTGCCAGAGCCAAAGGCTGAGGTTTTGGAACTGCGACGGCGCTTGCTGCTCATGAACGAGATTATAGCTTCTCCTCGTAAGGCCCGCCAAGTTCGTTTGCACGCCTGGGCGCGTTTCAATTTTGGGGCGAATAGTTGCGAAGGGACGTCAGCCCGAAGCCATCTTCAACGCGCATGGCGGCGTCCACATGGACGTCGGGGATGGCTTTGGCCTACGGCCCCGCAACGACGCGTATGAACGCGCCCCCATTTTGAAACGCACCTTGCACGCTTGGCCGCCAATGGATATGCTTATGATTGCGGCGATGACAAAGGTGAATTCTGCGGCGAACCCGCCACTTTTTTGCTTGTTCGACGTCTTGATCGGAAATGGCGAGTGCATCGCCGTTTTTTTCACCCGTCATGCCAACCGTCGCTCATTCAAATTCTCGTCTTGTCAAGCTCATCATGCTCTACGCGATTTTTTCCGACGTTCACAACAACACGCGCGACTTTGAACGCGCCTTGCGTTATCTCGAGGGTCGCGGGGTCGACGCCTATATCCAACTCGGCGACTTGGGCCGCGAACCTTTTTCTCTGCTCAATGGCCTGCCCATTCAACACACCTTCGGCAACTGGGAAGTGAGCAGTTTGGCTCATTTTTCCGAAGCATATCGCCGAGAGGTCGCGAACTGGCCCGCGCATATCACTGGCGCAAATTGGATTGCCACGCACGCCACGCCGGCGCATCCCGACGAATGTCTCACCACGGAGGCGACCGCTCGTTATATGGCCGAGCATCGCCCGCGTTGGATGCAACTTTTCCCTAGCCTGCTTCACGATGAAGTCGCGATTTGGGAGGCGTTTTCGGTTATGATGGAACGCTCATGGCGGGTGGCGTTTCATGGCCATACTCATGTGCAAGCTGTGCAAAAGCTTGGTCCTGACAATCGCCTCGAGCGCGTCTCCGGCTCTCTTATCGAGCTTTCACCCGATGCCTATACATTGGTTGGGGTGGGTTCTCTCGGCGTCCCCCGCGATGGACTCGAACCCCGTTGCGTTCTTTTCGATCCCGACGCCGGACAGATTGAGCTGGTGAAGATCCCACTCAATGGTCATAGCGCTTGACGAGTGCAAGGAGGTTATCGATATGCGCATTGCCGTAGGCGCGGACGAACGCAATCATCTCACCGATTTTCTCATCGAAGCGCTGCGCGCACGCGGGTGCGAGTTGCTCCTTTTTGGCCCGCTTCGCGATGAAGCGAGAGACGACGATCCCGAAAATTTGTGGCCGCGGGTTGCGCATCGCGTGGCCATGGCCGTGGCCGACGATCTGGCCGATGAAGGCGTTGTCTGCTGTTGGACTGGCACCGGCGTATCTATTGCAGCCAACAAAGTGCCCGGCATTCGCGCCGCGCTTTGCCACGATGCCGAAACCGCGCGCGGCGCTCGCCTTTGGAATCGAGCCAATGTGCTGGCGTTGAGCTTGCGTCTCACCAGCGAGCCGGTGGCCAAAGAGATCCTCGACGCCTGGTTCGACACGCCATTGGGTGAAGACCCCGTGGATGTGGCCTGCGTGGATTACTTGAGCGAGATCGAGGCGTCGCGTTGATTTGGGCTTCGTTTTTGCAAGACGAATCATTTGGCGTCGCTTGCACCCACCACGCCATAACCTAGCTCCAAAACGCGACGCACGAACGCGTGCTCGCGCGAGCTGGGGATGAGCAGGGTGCGATCGTCGAGCAAGCGACAGTAGCGGCGCAATTCGGGGTCTTCCAAGATCGTGTTGCGCACGTCCGGGTTTCGCACCTGAATGGTGATCATGGTGCGGCCGCGACGCAGAGCGGTGCTGTCCTTGATGCACTGTTCCAGCCATGCCTCCACGGCCGGCGCCAGAGGGCCGTCGTGTCGTGAAAAGAGCAGCTCTCGCCGCACCTTGAGCGTGCCCTCGGTTTGCTGCGCGCGCAACCAGCTTGCTTTATCCAGACGATAAAGCCCCGCTTCCTTGTCGTAGACGCCCAATAAGGGAAAGGTTTGTTCTTGGTAGGGATAGAGTTTGTCTCGGGTGGGATGGAACGCGTAACGTTCGTCCACCTGAAAGAAGGGCGTGGTGCAGCTGCGAGGAATGCTGTAATGACTGGTGTGGCCAAACAGGAACGCGCCCAGATCGTTGATGCGGAAATAAGTCAGGCCATCGTAACGGGTGTAGGGGTGGATGGGGCGGTGCCAGCTCTCGGTGGGGGTTTCCAGGAATGGCGGCGCATGGTGCGGTTCGGTGTAGGCCAGATCGATGGCGCCCAGGCTGCCCAGCATCTCCCAGAGCACCACCAAGACATAAGCGCCTTGCACGGCTCGCCAGGGGTCGCGCAGTTCCGAAACGTCTAGTTTGCGACCGGTGGAATCATCGATGGCGTTGAGCGCGCCATCTTTGGACACCTCGAAATCGAACTGCCAGAGTTTGATGGCGGTGAGAAAGTCATCCAGGCTCAACCATTCGTTATGGGGGCTCCAAGAGAGGGCTTCGAGAATGCGGTCGCGGCGCTTGCCCGGCGGCGTGCGGTTACCGTTCAGGCGCTGCGCGCCGCGTAAATGAGGCAATCGATCGATCTCGTCGAATTTGTCGGTTTGCATCCAGGCTTCCACGGCATCCAGAAGCAGGTCCGAACTGGGTCGCGCCAGCCATTCCCAGCCCAACGGCTTCAATTGCAAGATGGTGTTATGGCCGCTGCGTTGGCCCAACTCGGCCATGCCGCTGCTCAGCGCGAAGCGAATCAAGCCAACAGGACGAATGGATTCGGTCAAATCCTGTCCGGGCGCCGGCTCGAAGAAATCGCCATCCACCAGGTTGTCCAAAACCAGCTGGATGCTATCGAAGGTGGGCATCATGCGATCGTTGACAAGAATGCGGCGTTGCCCCACCAACGCCAGCACGGTGAGCAGATCGAGCAGGCCGATCTCGGGGCCGGGGCTGCGTTCGAAGCCCACCGATTCGTAGCGAGGCGGCGGTTCGGGTTGCGTGGGGATTTTCCACGGTTCGGGTTTGGGCGCGACCACGCGCAGCAAGGGGAGCAACTCGCTCAACACCACCTGATCTTCGTCGAGGAAAAGGTCCAATTCGCTGGGCTTGTAGCCGCTCCAGTAGCGCTGGGGAGGAGGGGGAACCTGGCCGTAACGCAGGCGAACCGTTTCAGGCTGGTAAACGCCGCCGGCCGTATGAATGGTGTGGCTGAGCGCTTGTTGGGTGACAGGGCTAAGCCTTTCCCACAATTTGCGCAATGCGGCCTTGCTGCTCATGGCGTCGATGAGATAGAAGATGGCCTCATCGCGACGCACCGAGGCCGGATTAGGGTGGCCCACCACTTCCAACAGCGCGCGCAACGCACCCAGATCGAAGCGCGTAAAGTGACGAAAGAGTTGTTCTTGTATGGCTTTGAGAGCGAGTTCAGTCATGGTTGCAATTCAATTTGTTGTAGAGCCCATTCTTGTGCACGGTGGCTGACCGTTTCATAAATGGGGGCGAGAAGTGTAATGAGGTCGAGAGATGTGGATGGAAAGGGGCCGAGCCGCCTGAGTTGTGGCAACGTCGCGGCGGGAGGAGAAATATCGAATACGATGCTCTTTATTTCCGGACCAATATCCCAGAATGTATCCAAAACGGCTTCCAGCGGCGGCGCGACGAACGCCTCCTCCTCGTTCTCCGGCTCAACCTGCGTCTGGCGCAACGCCCTTAACATGGCCAAAATTTGCGCTTTGCTGCGTCCTCGCACTTGAAAGAGAAGGAAGGGGTCCTGATCGAAGCGCTCGGCCAAGAGATAATAGATGGCCGCGATATGTTTGCATGGCACTTCCCAATCGGGGCATGTGCACGAGGCCTGCAATTCATCGGCGCGTGGAAAGAGCGGCGCGCCCACGTCTTCGAACACTTGCACCACTTCGGGCGGCATTTCGCCCTCCAGCAGACGCGCGCTGTAAAGGGCCTGGCTGGATAGACGTTCCACAATCTGCTCCCAGGTCTCATCTGGCAAAACCTGAAGCTGGATGCGCACATCGTAGCTTTGGTCGCCTTCTCTCACTTCCGCCAGGATCTCCCCCGGCCTGATTTCAAAGCGTTTCACCTTGCCGCGACGAGCGAATCGCTGCCCGCGACGCATTCGGCCCGGCTGCGAGAACTGCATTAGCGCATCCAACCAGGCGCGAGACCAGGTGTTGTCGGTGGGTGCAGGCGTGGTGGACATGTTCAAGCTGTTGTCAGATTCTTTGTTCGTCTAGGGTGAGCAGGTTGGCCAATTCATCGTCAGATAGATTGACCAGCCAGCTTTCGTCGGTTCCGGTGATGGCTTCGGCCAACCCTTGCTTACGTTCGATCATTTCGTCGATGGATTCCTCCAGCGTGCCTGCGGTCAGGAATTTGTGCACTTGCACGTTGCGCGTCTGACCTATGCGGTACGCTCGATCACTGGCCTGGTTTTCCACAGCCGGATTCCACCATCGGTCGAAATGGAAGACGTGATTCGCCGCGGTGAGGTTGAGGCCCAAACCGCCCGTGCCCAGGGTGAGAACGAAAATATGGGGGGCGTGGGGGTCTTCCTGGAAGCAGGTCACCATCTCCTGGCGCTTGCGCACGGGCACGCTGCCGTGCATATAGAGCACCGGCGTCTCTAGTTGGCGCTGCAAGTGCGTGGTGATGAGGCGGCCCGCTTCAGCGAACTGTGTGAAAACCAACGCGCGATCGCCCACATCGATCACCTCTTCCAGCATTTCTGTGAGCCGGTCGAGTTTGCCGCTACGACCGGCCAGTTGCTCGCGCTCCAGCGTTTCATCATCGGTGAGGTGAAAATATTGCAAAGGATGATTGAGAATTTGCTTGAGCCGGGTGATGAGGTTGAAGACATGGACGCGACGGGCGCGACCGCGCAGGTCTGCGATGCGGGGCAAACCCTCTTCCACCACTTTCTGATACAGCGCCGCTTGCTCTTCGGTCAATGTGCAATAGACCTTCATCTCCAGCCGTTCGGGCAGGTCCTGGATGACCGCGGGATCGCTTTTCACGCGTCGCAGCAAGAAGGGACGCACCATGCGTTGCAATCGAGCCATCACCAGGGGGTTTTGCTGTCGCTCGATAGGCGCGGCGAAACGCTTGCGAAAGCTGGTTTCGCTGCCCAGATAACCTCGGTTGAGGAAGTTGAACAGCGACCAAAGCTCGGAGAGGCGATTTTCGACGGGCGTGCCGGTGAGTGTGAAACGAAATTCTGCATTCAGGCGGTTCACAGCCTTCGTGGTCAGGGCCTGCGGGTTTTTGATGCGTTGCGCTTCATCCAAGATGAGGCCATACCAATGGTATTTTTGAAACAGCTCCGCGTCGCGTCGCGCCAACGCGTAGCTTGTGAGCACGACGTCGTATTGGCCGAAGATGGCGTCGAACGCGGCGTCTCGGGGACGATCGGGCCCATGATGCGTGAAGAGCCGCAGATGCGGCGCAAAGCGTTCGAATTCGCGACGCCAGTTGCCCAACAACGAGGTGGGGCAAATGAGCAAAGTGGGACGAGGCAATTCACCCAGAACTTCCTCTTCTTTGAGCAGCGTGGCGATGGCTTGCACCGATTTGCCCAGGCCCATGTCGTCGGCCAGGCAGGCCCCCAAACCCAAGCGACGATGCGCATGCAACCAGGCGAAGCCAAAGCGCTGATAGGGCCGCAGTTCGCCGGTGAGTTTTTCGGGCTGACGCGCATGGCGCAGTGAGTCTTCGCCTTCGCTCAGACAACGGATCACTTCGGGCAGCCAGCCTTCGGTGATGACTTTAAGCACCGGCAGTCCGGCAATGTCGATATGCTCATCCAGGCCGAGCGCCATGCGCAAGGCGTGTTGCAGATCGATGCGCCCTTCGAAACGTTGGCGCTCCCAAAAACGCCCCGCGGCTTCGATCTGTTCGGGGTCGAGGCGCAGCCACGCGCCTTCCTTTTGCACCAGAGGCGAACGCAAGGCCACCAAATCGGCGAACGCTTCGCGAGTAAGCAATGTTTCGCCCAACACCAGCTCCCACCGATAGACGACGGGACGATCCGCGCTGCGAGGATCGCGGATCAAATCTGGCGGGTGGGGCTGGACGGGCGTGAGATAAAGCCGAAGCCCCAGACGAGCGCCGGCCGCCTCCCACCACGAGGGGAGTATCAAACTGAAGCCGCTTTGCTTGAGCAAAGGGCTGGCGTCGGTGAGAAATTGATACACCTCGGTGGTGGTGAGCTCCACTTCGGTGGGCGCGGGCCGGGTCAGGCTCCGCTCGATGGGTGGAAAAAGACGAGCGGCTCGTCCAAGCCCTTTGAGCAATTTTTCCTGGGGTTTGTCAAACCGGCGGTTTTTGAAAACAAGGCTGTCGCCCTGGGTGCGCCAAACAACCTCCGCCGGAACCAACACATCCGCGTCGTCGCGGGCTTGAAGATAATATTGCAAACGCCAACCCCGTTCAGGCACATGCCAGCGCCCGTTTTGACCGTTTTTGGGCGGCGGAAGCAAGCGCAAGGCCACCACGAAACGCGTGTCGCCAACAGGGGCCAGGTTGGCGTGCCAGGAGCGGATCTGTTGCAGCAGCTCCTCTCCTTGGATTTCGTCGATGGGAATGGTGGGATTGGTCTTGACCAAAGTCTGCAACCAGCTTACAACCGGAGAGCGATTGTGCAAATAACCCAAATGATGCGGCGCATTGGCGGCCCAATAGCGAATGATATAATCGCTAACATGATGAATGAATTCTCTCAACAGCTCGCGTGGAGATAATGCCTCAATCCGCTCGGCGGATTCGCTCCGGCAAATGGGCGGCATGGCTGTCGCCAAGGCGTCGAGACTCTCTTTGAATTTCCCTTCCCACACCGGCTCCCACACCGCCCGATACACCTTTGCCTTCTCGCCCCAAACTTGAATGCTGGGTATGTATTGCTGTTTGGCGAGGATCTCCAGAATGAAATCGATGACCCGTCTCCAATATCGGATATCCGATCCCAAAACCACTTGCTCGGGGCAGTCGCAAGCATACAACGAACCAAGCAGCTGGGCTCCAGATTCAAGCGGCAGTCGGAGAGTCGGGATCCGCCAGGGCGCGAGTCGAGGTGATTCTCGGTCCAATTCCCAACTGTGGGCAAGGTTTGGGCTGGGAAGCGGGCCCGTGCGCGTGGAGGGCAGCATAAGCGTGAGCGTTTCCTCTCCTTGCGTAATGATTCGAGGATCGAATCGTTGAAGCAAGGTGCGCAGCGCGCGCATTTCTGACGCGGCGAAAGGATGCGGCTTGGGCCGCGGCGTAGCCGCCAAACGTCCACGCTGTCGTTTGGGTTGAGGGGCGTTGTTTGTTTCAGCCCACAGCAAGAACTCAGGTTCAATGCTTGCGCCGACGGAAGGCCGCCAGTGCAAGTGCAAGACCAAATGCATGGCGCCTCAGCGAGATGAAGGGGAGTCGCTCATGTGATTTCAACGAGTTGGCCCTTGGCTTCACTCCGGCTCAAACCCGAATGTCGCCAACGGTGTGTTTAGGTTGCTGGTGCGAGAACGCGCCATCGCGCGCACGAATGCCGGACAAAGTCGCCCTCGAATTCTCGGCAATGCGTGCTGGAGCACCGAATGGCATCACCACTTCGCAATGATGCCCTCACCGGCTCCTATTATGGCGCAAGAAACCAATAATGACAAATTTCACTTCGCGCTTTTCTTCACTGGTCGCGGCTTTTGGTTCGTCTTGATTCCGCGGCTCGAGAGCAAAGGGGCCAATAGGGCGATATTCGCCTGCTCTGCATTGAACGGCGCGATCCATTTCCAACAGCGCTGGCTGGTCGCCTCCATGTTGGCCATATGGCTTTTCGATGATGGCATGGTTTAGCGCTTTCCTGGGCGGCGATCAAACGTGATATACTAATCTCAGTTTGACGACGAAGCCCTCGCCAGGCGCTGTCCGACTCAATGCGTGCAATCGCCGCATCACGATTTCTCAAAGAGGTGTTGTTCTCATGGCTTTCAATCTTCGCAACCGCAGTTTTGTCAAACTTCTGGATTTCACGCCAAAGGAGATTCGATTCTTGCTCAAACTCTCGGCCGATCTCAAAGCGGCCAAGTATGGCGGCTATGAGCGGCCGCGGTTGAGGGGCAAGAATATCGCGCTGATATTCGAGAAAAGTTCCACTCGAACCCGCATCGCCTTTGAGGTGGCGGCCTACGACCAGGGCGCGCATGTCACTTATCTGGGGCCTACGGGCACGCATATCGGCAAGAAAGAAAGCATGAAGGACACCGCGCGCGTGCTAGGTCGCGTCTATGACGGCATCGAATATCGAGGCTTTGCACAGGAAACGGTGGAGATCTTGGCCCAATACGCGGGCGTGCCCGTTTGGAATGGTCTCACCAACGAATGGCATCCCACACAGGTGATGGCCGATCTGCTGACCATGCAAGAGCACACTGATAAACCCTTGCGCGAGGTGGCGTATTGCTATCTTGGCGACGCTCGCAACAATATGGGCAATTCGCTCATGGTGGGCGGCGTGAAGATGGGCATGGATGTGCGATTGTGCGCGCCTCGCCATTTGTGGCCCAAGGATGAACTTATCGAGACCTGTCGCGGCATCGCCGAGCAAACGGGCGCGCGGCTCACGCTCACCGAAGAAGTGGCCGAGGGCGTGAAGGGCGCGGATTTCCTTTACACCGATGTTTGGGTCTCCATGGGCGAGCCGGATGAAGTGTGGGAGGAGCGAATCAAGCTTTTGCTGCCTTATCAGGTCAACGCCAAGGCTATGGAGATGACGGGAAACCCGGATGTGAAGTTCATGCACTGCCTACCCGCGTTCCACAACACCGAGACCGAGGTGGGCATGGAAATCTACGAAAAATTCGGCGTCGAGGCCATGGAGGCGACCGAGGAAGTCTTCGAATCCGAAGCGTCCATCGTTTTCGACCAGGCCGAAAATCGCCTGCACACCATCAAGGCCATTATGGTGGCCACGTTGGGCGAATGAGGCGCGTCTAAAATGAGTTGAACGCGTTGGAAAACGCGAATATGGCTCCCCGGCCGGTGAAAGCCGCGCGGCCGTCCTCACCTTACGGAAGCCCTGAGGTGAGGATGTCTTCGATGACTTGTTTGAGGGCGCGAGCGTCTAGATCCTTCTTGTCCAGGAAGGCGATCGCGCCCGCTTCGATGCTCAGACGCCGGAACTCTCGATCTGGATAGGCGCTGACCATAATAATGCGCGTCTCGCGCGAGACGGCCTTGATGCGCCGCGCGCAACGAATGCCATCCTCTTCACCCAAAATGACATCGATGAGCGCGATATCAGGATGAACGCGCTGCGCCATCCGGACAGCCGTCATGATGCTGTTTGCGGTGTATAAATCGGCCTTGGGGCAAACCTTGCCCAAGACGCGCTGGAGCTGTTGCAAATAATGGAAGTTGTCATCCACCAGAAGGAGAGTGACGTCGCGCCTGGGGTAAGCCTTTGCAAACTGGAGTTGGGCCGCCTGTTCGCCGGTTATGCCCAGAATCTCCGGATGTTGGTTCGCGTAGTTGGCCGCCTCCAGACGGCTTCCCACCTCCAGCAGTTTGTACAGACGCGTTAAGTGATTCTCGACGGTTTTGATGCTCAGGTTCAATTCCAGGGCGATCGCCTGATTATCCAATCCTTCCTGCAAAAGTCGGAGTATGTCGCGCTGTCGGACAGTCAATCTGGGAATGGTGGGGGCCGACTTGCGTTTGTCAACCAGCTTGGAAATCAAGGGGCTTGAAATCCATCGCTCCCCTTCCAGCACCCTTCGAACCGCCAGTTTCAAATCACTGAGCGGTTGATCCTTGAGATGATATCCATCCACGCCCGCCTCAAGAAGTTTCTGCACATAAAACCCATCGTCGTAGACGCTGACCACCAGAATCTTCATGGAGGGGTATTGCCGCCGAATTTCAGGGATTGTTTGCAATGGGTCGAAATCCGGCATATGGAGATCAACCAGCAAACAGTCAGGGCGAGTCTCGCGTAGACATCTTACCAGAGAGGGCCCATCCTCCACCTCGTCCACAACTTCCATATTGGGCAATTCTTCGATGACCTTTTGGATGCCGGCCCTGACGACGGCGTGATCATCCGCCAACACAATTCGCGTGACGCACGTGTGCGCATTCATACTCATATGTGATGTTGCGTCTGAAGGAATTGAAGCTCGATGAGCATTATCACACTTCTTCTCTCCTCCGACAAATTCTGCAAGGATGAACGAGCGCAAACAGCATGACTCGCGAACGCGAGGCAAACCACAAGCTGAGAAGAACGTAATGGATTCGATGGGGGGAATCCCCTAATAGGGTGGGGGGAGGCTTGGGGGATGTTTTTTGAATTTGCCACTATACTGTATAGGCAAATTATTCACCTTGTTTGCGCTGTTTGGTTTCATAGAGAATTTGCGAGGATTTGGGTTAAGAAAAAATGCCAACTCCTGCCGGGAAAACCATATGACCAGTGATTCATCTGTCACTGGCGGCTTAACAGTCACTCTGTTCATGGAAAAGGAGGTGAAAATGGCGCATATGCAAATCCTGAAAACACACCTGTCGTCTCTATGATTCATTTGTTCAAGGAGAGATGCAAAATGCGAAAAAAGCTGTTTCATTCGAAAACCCTTCTCATGGTGGTGGCCCTGATGGCCATCGGCGTCGTCCTCGCCGCTTGCGGCGCTGCAACGCCAGAGGCGACCACGCCCCCTGAAGCGACCACGGCCCCCCAAGCCCCGAAAGGTGAGAAACTGGCTGTCGGCATTGTTTTGCCCACCAGGGACGAGCCGCGCTGGATTCAGGACGAGACTCGTTTCAAGGAAGCGTTGGACAAAGCGGGGTACGAAGTGGAGATTCTCTTCAGCCAGGGCGATTCGGCGAAAGAGAAAGCCAATGTCGAAGACTTGATCACCAAGGGCGTCAAGGTGCTGATTCTCACGCCCCATGATGGAGCGGCGGCTGCGG
>JAADII010000054.1 GCA_013151415.1 Chloroflexota bacterium | reverse complement strand
AGCACCGCGCCCGCGGGCGGTTGCCAACGGTCGATAGCCTCGCGCATCGCGCCCGACACCATACGATATCGCTTCATCGAGGTGGCGCGAACCGACTGTCGGGCGTCCATAGTCATCCCAAATAGGAGGAAAATGCGAGCGGATCAATCCGTCGAATTTCTGGAATATTATCGAAGTCGGTGTCTGCGGTAATGATGACACCTATTCGGTGACGTAGCATGATAGCTAAGTGAACCAGGTCTCGCGGCCGTAATGAAGGATGGGCTTCGCTTAGATCACGCGCATAAAGCACATCCTGGTCTTCGACGGGGAGAATCCGTCCCCTCATAATGCGATAAAAGTGGTCGAAAATCTGCAGTCCTTTCCCATGTTCTCGAATGTGCCAGTATCGATACAAAATCTCTTGGAAAACTTCTGCATCGGTCACGGCTTCGATTTTGTTCGTGACAATTGCGCGTATGATCTCCTGAGAAGGTTTTCTCAATGGATGAGGCCTACCGGCTGCATACATGGGAATGTTGACATCGATGAAAACGGAATTCATACGTCATTCCCCTTATTCGATGTGAGCCCGCTCGATTTCATCCTCCATTTCCGGCCAGTCGGCTACAGGCGCTTCGATTCGAAAAAGCGCCTCGGCCGCGTGTATGCGCGCTTGACTATCATGAACAAGGAGCGTTTCGATAGCCTCTCTAACCAATTGGGAGACCGTCGCGTTACGTTGTTGCGCCTCTTCGCGAAGCTGTCGCATCGTGTCTTTTGGCAAGCGAACTTCCAGCCGTTCGGTTAGCGCATGCATGCTTTCACCTCCTACCAGAATTCCGGTTTGGGTGTACGGAAAGATTATACGGGAGAGCTAAAGGTAGTGCAACTTGTCATTCAGCTTGTCGGCCGCAAGCCCGAACGCCACACCTGTCGATACGCGGCCATGCGCTCGGCCCGCAACGGCCGCTTGTGCCCAAGCAGCCACTTGGCCCCCTCGCGCAAAAACTGGAACCCAAACGTGGCCAGCAACCACCAGCGCAGGATTTCGGCCACGGCCGCGCCGTGAAATTTGCGCGTGTAATAAACCCGACTGCTGAAGAAGCGAATGTGTCGGGCGGGAACGACCTGTTCGCTGGAGCGCCCCTCATAGTGCATGATCTCGGCCGCGGGATGATAGGCCACCCGCCAACCCGCATCCCGAGCCCGCCGACACCAGTCCAGCTCTTCCGAATACATGAAATATCCCTCGTCCAATCCCCCGATCTGTTCGTAGACCTCGCGCCGCGCCATCATGGCCGCGCCCACCACCCAATCCACCCATTGCGTCTCCTCGTCCGAACGGTCGGCCACATAATAGTCGCGAAACCAGGGCAAACCGGGAGCATACTCTTGCACGACGGTGCTCTCGAAAAAGAGCACAGGCAGGGTGGGGAAGCGCCGTCGGCTGGGCTGGATCGCGCCATCGGCGTATCGCAAGCGGGGGCCGACGATGCCGGTTTGGGGATGGGTTTCGAGAAAGCGGTGCAGTTCGGCGATGGAGCCGGGACGGGGTTCGGTGTCGGGGTTGAGCAGGAAGAGGAAGCGCCCTCGCGCCGCGGCCAGCGCCTGGTTGTTGCCGCCCGTGAAGCCCCGGTTCTCCGCATTGGCGATGACGCGCACTTGCGGGAAAGTCTCCCGGACGGCCTCCACCGTGCCATCGCTGCTGGCGTTATCCACGACGATGGTCTCGTAGCTCACGCCATCCGCGGCCGCGGGCAACGCGGCCAGGCAGCGCAGCAGCAACTCGCGCACATTCCACGAAACGATGAGGATGGAGATGTCGGGAATGGGCATAGGGCCGCGAGCCATTGTGAGATCAATGCTCTTCTTAAAACTCACGCGCGACGACGTAACGCGCGATGTCGATGAGGGCCTGATGATGGGGCGAGGGTGGGAAGATTTCCAGTGCGGTTATGGCTTTCTCCGCGAACATTTCGGCCTCGGCTTTGGCCTGTGCGATGGCGTCTGATTCGCGAACCAGGCGCACCATCTCGCCCATCGCGTCCTGCGCGTGCGCGTCGCCCTCGGCCAGGGCCATCAGCCGCGCGCGGCGTTCGGGTTGTTGCATAAAATAGTAAACGGGCAGGGTGATGATGCCGGCGCGCAAGTCCGAGCCGGCCGGTTTGCCTAAAGTGGTCTCATCGGCCACAAAGTCGAGGATGTCGTCCACGATCTGAAACGCCATGCCCAGATGATAGCCATAGGCTCGTAGGGCTTCCTCGGCTTCGGCCGACGCTTCGCCCAAAACCGCGGTCGCGCGCGTGGCCACCTCGAACAAGGCCGCAGTTTTGCCGTAGATGCGCTTGTAATACGCGTCTTTGGGTTGATCCCAATCGCGGGCGGTGAACGCCTGGCGCAATTCGCCATCGACGATGACCGAAAGCGCGTTGGCGAAAAGCTGAATGACGCGCGGGTTTTGCGTGTCCGCGGCCAGCGCAGCCGCGCGAGCAAAGAGATAATCGCCGGCCATGATGGTGCTGGCCGGCGTCCAACGCGTGTTAAGGGTGGAGCGGCCGCGTCGCATGCGAGCGCCATCCACCACATCATCGTGCACCAGCGTGGCCGTGTGGAGGGCTTCGACCGCGGCCGCCAGGCTTAGCAGGCGCTTGCGCTCGCGTGGGGGGTGAAATCGCGCGGCCAACAGAACCAGGGTGGGGCGCACCCGTTTGCCGCCGCTTTGCACCAGACCGCGCAGGGCTTCGGTCAGGGGCGGATAATCGCTCCCCACCTTTTTCAAGAGGAGGCGCTCCATATCGGCCAGATCATCGGCCACCAGGGCTTGAGCGGAGAGAAAGGACATAATAACGTTCAGCCCCCCAACAAGGCGCGGGCCGCGCGAATCTGCTCCAATACGGCGGCGCGGGCAGCGCCGCCCAGCGCGCGACGCTGCTCGACCGAGCGCTCGAAATCCCACACCCGCAGCGCGTCTTCATCGAACGCGGGATGAATCGCGCGCAACGCGTTCAAATCCAGTTGGCTAAGACCGCACCCGCGCAATTCGGCCTCGCGCACCACTTCACCCACGATCGCGTGGCTCTGGCGAAAGGGGATGCCGCGCTCGACCAGCCAGTCGGCCAGGTCGGTGGCCAGCATCTCGTCGCTCAGCGCTTCGCGCATTCGTTCAGGCTGCGGCTCCATGCTGGCGACCGCGCCGGCCAGCACGGGAAGCATGATCTGCAAGGTGTCGATGGCGTCGAAAAGCGGCTCTTTGTCCTCCTGCAGGTCTTTGTTGTAGGCGGAGGGGAGGCCCTTGAGGGTGGTGAGCAGCCCGGTGAGGTGGCCGATAAGTCGTCCGCTCTTGCCTCGGGCCAGCTCGAACGCATCGGGGTTCTTTTTTTGCGGCATGAGGCTGGAGCCGGTCGCGTAGGCGTCGGCCAGGACGATGAAACCCAATCTCGGGTTGGAAAAGAGGATCACATCCTCGCTAAGGCGGCTGAGATGCACGCTCAGCAACGCGGCCCAGAACAGGAACTCGGCCACGAAATCGCGATCGGCCACCGCGTCCATGCTGTTGGCGCTCGCTGTTATGAACCCGAGACGCTTCGCCAGTTTGCGCCGGTCGATGGGCAGGGGCGTTCCGGCCAGCGCGCCCGCGCCCAAAGGCGACACGTTTACGCGGCGCTTCAAGTCTTCCAGCCGCGTCCAGTCTCGCTGCAACATCCAGAAATAGCTCATGAGCCAGTGGCTGAATCGCACCGGCTGCGCGGGCTGAAAATGCGTGTAGCCGGGCATGATCAGGTCGATGTGCTTTTCGGCCCGCTCCACCAGTGCGCGTTGCAGTTCGCTCAGCGCCTCTTCCAGACCGCGGATGGTCTCGCGCAGATAAAGACGCAGGTCGGTCGCGACCTGGTCGTTGCGACTGCGTCCGGTGTGCAACTTGCCCGCGACCGGGCCGATGAGTTCGGTCAAACGACGCTCGATCGCGGTGTGAATGTCTTCGTCGCCGGGTTTGATCTCGAACTGGCCCGAGCGCCATTCTTCGTGCACGCGATCCAATCCGCTGAGCAGTTGCTCCATTTCCCCGCGGGTGATCACGCCGGCATCGAAGAGCGCCTCCGCGTAAGCCTGCGAGCCGCGGATGTCGGCCTCCCACAAACGTTGATCGAAATGAATGGAGTCGTTGAATCGGGCCATGAAAGGATCGGTTTCATCGGCAAACCGACCGCCCCAAAGCTTGGTCATGGTGAGAAGTGGGAATTATGAGTCGAGGGGATGGTTCATTCGCGGCTGGCCTCGTCCAAACGATCCATCTCTTCGGTCGTCAAATGGATCTCGGTGGCGGTCAGATTGTCGTTGAGTTGCTCGATGGAGTTGGCGCCGATGATGGGGGAGGTGATGACGGGTTGGGCCAGGAGCCAGGCCAGGGCGATCTGCGCGGGCGTGGCCCCGCGCGCCTGCGCGATCTCTTCGACCGCTTGCAGGGTGCGCCAGCCGCGTTCACCGAAATACAGTTGTTTGATGCGTTCGTATCGGGCCGAGGCGAGCGGAGGCTGGTCGGGTCGGTATTTGCCGGTGAGAAAGCCGCCCGCGAGGGGGCTGTAGGGGATGACGCCGACGCCCTCGCTCTCGCATAAGGGCTTGAGCTCGGCCTCGAATTCCTGACGATGGACGAGATTGTAATGGGGCTGCAAGCTATCGTAACGGGCCAGGCCGAGTTTGTCGCTGACCCAAAGCGATTTCATCAAGCGCCAGGCCGAGATGTTGGAGCAGCCAATGTAGCGCACCTTGCCCTGGCGCACCAGGTCATCCAGCGCGCGCAGGGTCTCGTCGATGGGCGTCTCAAAGTCATCGGCGTGGATCTGATACAGATCGATATAGTCGGTTTGCAGGCGGCGCAAGCTATCCTCAACGGCCTGCATGATGTGCGCCCGGCTCAGGCCCTCGCCGTTGGGGCCATCCCACATGCGGCCGCGCACCTTGGTGGCCAGCACAATATAGCGACGGTTGCCGCGCGCTTTCATCCAGCGCCCGATGATCTCTTCGGACACGCCGCCGGGATTGCCCTCGACCCAGCGCGAATAGACATCGGCCGTGTCGATGAAGTTGCCGCCGGCCTCGACGAACGCATCCATGACCTCGAACGCGGTCGCCTCGTCGGCCGTCCAGCCCCATTGCATGGTTCCAAGACAAAGTTCCGAAACTTTCAGGCCCGTGCGGCCCAGGTTGCGGTAGTTCATGCGTTCGCTCCAATGAGTGGTGGATGATGGCTATCGTATATGGGTCTATTATTCTATCATATCCGTTGAGTTTGAACTTATTGCCGCACCCCGGCGGGAATGCGCTTCAAATGTTCTCAAGAAACGCCTTGAGAATTGTCGAAATAAGCGCACAAGTCCTACAATGGATCGCAGCGAGGACGCCATGACATTGGACCTGGACATGATATAGAATTTTGGACGCTATTTTTGCTCATCCATGAAACATGCCTCCGCCGTCACCCTGGATTTGGTGCGCGCGGCGCTGCAAAGGCCGTTGCCGGGTTTGCGCGGGCAGGTGTGGATGGCGCCCAGCCATCGACCCACCGATCCCGATTATTACGCCCGCGGCGCGCGCAATTGCCGCCGCGCGGCCGTGCTTTTTTTGCTCTTTCCCGTTGAGGGCGAACTGCACACTGTGCTGACGGTGCGGCCCAAACATCTCCCCGATCATCCCGGTCAGGTGGCGTTTCCGGGCGGGGCCAAAGACGGGGACGAGTCGGTGGAGCAAACGGCGTTGCGAGAAGCGCAAGAAGAGGTCGGCCTCGATCCGGCGCTGGTGGAGCCGCTGGGACGGCTGACGCACATTTATATTCCTCCCAGCAACTTTTGCATCCAGATCGTGGTGGGCTACGCGTCTGAGCGTCCGCAATGGAAACCCAACCCCAAAGAGGTCGCGACCCTGCTGGAGCCGCCCGTGACCTATTTTTTCGATCCGGCCCATCGCGACGCGGTTTTGGTCGAAGTAAATGGTCAGAAGCGGCGCATCCCTTACTTTTGCATTGAAGGTCATCGCGTGTGGGGTGCGACGGCCATGGCCATCGCCGAGTTTGTCACCGCAGTGGAGGAGGCGCGCAACGGCCGGAGCATTGCTGAGGCCTAGTCATGTCGCGATTTTCGGGTTTTCGTTCAAATGAATTGGCAGATCGATGTCGCGAGCAAAACCGGGTGAGCGAAAGATGCGAGGCTCCACACCGGCCAGCCGGGCCAGAGCAAGATGGCGGTTGAAGCTATTTCGCCCAAAACTGGGTTCAAATAGATCTGGCGGACGCAATAGAAGGGCATTGGTTCCGTTTTCCGCCGCGTCGGGAGCAACGACCGCGACGCGAGCTTCGCCTCGTCCAAAATGAAGCAGCTCGCGTAGGTCATCAGGGCTTAGGTCGGGCAAGTCGGCGGGGAGCAAGAGCAGACTCGAGGCGCGTTGCGTCATTGCCCAACAAACGGCCTGGCGAGCGGCCTTGTTATAGCCGGAATGTTGTTCGGATAAAGGAATAAACCCCCGTTCGCGAGCCAATTCGAGCACGAGCGGGTCGGCACTGAGCACTGCTCGCAACGGCGTGATTTCTGCGTTGAGAATGGCGTCCAGCACGTGCAATAGCATAGAGCGGGCCAATCTGCGTCGTTGAAGCTCGTCCAATGCTGGGCGCAGGCGCTGTTTGGCCAAGGCCAGCGGCTTCATGAGCGTGACCAAAGCGAGCAACTCCTCCCCAAGCCCCTGAGCGGCGTTACGTTCAGACATTATGTTTCATGAACATCGAAAGATATCGGCTTTTTTTCATCTGCAACCAGGCCTCGCGGCAAAGGGCTTTGATCATACCAGGGAATTTCCAGACGCTCGGCCCAGGTGAGGATGCGGCGCTGTTCTTCGGGCGTCAGTTGTCGTCGCCACGCACTCAACCAGTCGAGCGCGGTTTGGTGGGTTGTCACATTTTCTCCTCGCGTGGTGACGCGACTGAGGCCATGAATGAGCGTTTCGGACGCTTGAAAATCGGTGAAACCCAATGCCTGATAGAGTTTTTTCATGTTCGCTTCTGGGTTTAGGCAGAGCGATTCGTAGAAGAGAAAATGGTGAGGACGAGACGCGAGATCGCGCATGGCCACGCGATTTTCCACCGCCCACCACACAGCATGAGCGCCCAAGAGATCATTTTCGCGCTCGATATAACCCACCCAAGGTCGCAGATGGTCTTCCACCAGCGCCTCGTCTTGCAACACATCGCGCGCTCGTGCGGGCCAGGCGCGACGCACGCGATAGAGCCGCGAACGGATCACCGCGCAAGGATGCCGCGCCAGAAATATGATGGTGGGACGAAATGCATCGTATATGTAGCCCAACATCATATTGGCGCGAATGAACTTGATCAGAAACCGGTTGGGGAAAAAGGTGTTGCGCTGATAATCGGTCCAATAGGTGCGCACGCGACCGGTTAAGGTTCGCTCTAACAGTTCCCGCCACTCGGGATAATCGCCGTTCGGTCGTAGATAGGGCCGATGATAATGAATCGCGTCGTTTGGATCCCAACCAACCAGACGACGAAACGCGGGACAACCGCGAGGATGGAGCGGTTCGAAGATGGATTGAACGCCGGGCGCGGCGCCCAGCATGTCGCCCAACCAGGTGGAGCCGCTACGACCGGACGCGGCCAATACGATGGCCTCTTCGGGTTTGGGCCGGCCGCGTAGGGCGAATCGGGCGTGTTCGCCGAATCGACGAACCGTTGCATACGACCAGCGTAAAGACCAATCGAAGCGCGCTTTAAAACCCATCTCGGTCAGAGCGCATCACGACGTCAGCGATGAATAATCACTGGCGTTCCATATGGCGCCCAATTGTACAAGAAGCGAGCGGCCTTATTCGTTGCATTGACGCAGCCATGACTCATGGGACGGCCAAAGTTATTATGCCAATAGGTGCCATGAATCGCATAGTTGCCCACAAAGTACATCACCCACTGGACGTTGGGCAAACGATATCCCGGCCCCGACATGGTTTGGCGACGGATTTTGAGACGAATGCGGTATCGACCCACGGGCGTCGGCGTGCGCGGCAGCCCTGAACTAATGCGCGTGCGAAAAACCACCTTATTCCCTTCGCGCGCGATCAAGCGCTGACTCGATAAGTCGATTTCAATCCACTTGCCTTTGATCGATGGGTTGGAGGGCCGCGTGTTTCGGTTTGGGTTTCCGCCGCGACCTTTGCGCGGGATGATCAAGCGTTGGCCTACGTAAATAAGATTGCGGTTTCGAATGCGATTCACCCGCGCGATCGCAGCCACTGACACGCCATAACGGAGCGCTATCCCCGACAAGGTTTCGCCGCGCTTCACAATATGGATTCGCTTTCCACCTTCCCTATCCTTAGGCGCGGCCTGCGCAACCGTTGGCATTGCCGTCAATGTCAGGGCGATGATGCAAGCCATGGTGATGGCAGTTCGTCTCAGCATGATTCACCTCGAAAAGATTGAACCGAACTCATTGGAAAACAGAGGCGTTTTAGAAGAGCGCCCGACGACGCCTTCGCGCTCGTGGGAAATGCGGCCCAAGATGAGACCATCCGTCACATTATTGATGACGAGATGAACGACGAAAAGTTGCGTTATTCTACCCGAAACCAGCGGGCGACCACAAAACGGGCTGAGAAAAGAGCGTTAATAAGGGTTTGGCCCGCTTTCTTCAGCCTCTATGGCGTCTATGGCCGGGGCCAACCCAGGTATCAACGAAACCAGCATGCGTCCCAGTTCGATATCCACCTCTTTCACTACATCGGCGATGGCGGGGATCAGAATTTCGCCAAATTCGCCCATGACCACATACACTTCATTGGCTCCCGTCCATAAAACTTCTTGAATCACCCCCAATTCGCGCCCCTGCGTTGTGATCACGCGCAACCCCTCCAATTCATCGCTGTAATATTCGCCTTCGGGCAAAGACGCGGCCCGCTCTCGAGGGATCAACAGATGTCGGTTCCGCAACGGCTCTACGTCGGTGCGCGTGGAGAAGCGATCTAGTTTGACCAACAGAAACTGCTTGTGCGGCCGCGCGGAAACCACTTGAGAGGAGCGGCTTTCGCCTTCAACCCACAACTCGGCTCCGGGTTCGAATCGTTCTGGAAAATCTGTATACACCTCCACCCGCATTTCACCGCGCACGCCATGCGGGCCAACGATGCGACCAACCGCGATGTAACCGCTTCGTTTCATTCGCCTGCGCGTTAATCGATATCCACCGTCACGCGTAAGCCCTGACGATGAGCCGCCACGCGCGCGACGGAACGAATCGCCTGAGCGGTGCGCCCATGCCGACCGATCAATCGACCAATGTCGTTGGACGCGGCTGAAATGTCCACATAGACATGATGTCCGGAGCGCCGCGCTTTCACCACAACCGCATCCGGGTTTTCCACCAATGCTTTGGCGATGTATTCGACCAATGCTTTCATGGCTCCGCCTCCAAAAAAGAGAACGCGGCGCCGCTCCCTATCTTATCGATTCAGGAGCGGCGCAACCGGTTGTTATGATTCCGATCTCAAACTGGTCTGGAAGATCAGGCGGCCTCGGCTTGCGCTTCGATCGCTTCCTCCGTCGACGCTTCGGCGATCTCCTCCTCGGGCGCGTCGAGATCGATGTTGCGCAGCAACTGAGCCACGGCATCACTCGGTTGGGCGCCTTTGCTGAGCCAATACTTCAGGCGTTCGCGATTAATCTCAACGGTGGGAGGATCTGTGCGGGGATTATAATATCCCAAATTTTCGATGAAACGTCCATCTCGAGGCGCTCGTTGGTCGGCCACGACCACGCGATAAGATGCTTGCTTCTTGGAACCTGTGCGGCGTAAACGAATACGTACCATGGATGTCGAAACTCCTGTTTCAGAAATAGACGATGGGACGATGGACGATGATCTGTTCGTCTCATCGGTCCACCTTTCAAGTCGTTTTGGATAAAAGCGGTATTTATGAAGAAATGAGTTGACGCCAACTCGAATTCCACCTTTTTAGAAGCCAAGCAGGCCGCCCAGCCCGCCGCGGCGACCTGATTGCATTTGCTTCATCATGCGTTGCATTTGTCGAAACTGTCGAAGCAGTTCGTTCACTTCTTGCACGGTGGTGCCCGAACCGCGCGCGACGCGACGTTTGCGACTGCCGTTGAAGATGCCCGGATTGCGTCTCTCCTGAGGCGTCATAGAACTGATGATGGCTTCGATGCGGCGCATCTGCGCTTCGGCCTCCTCCGGATCGATTTCCTTGGCCAGGCGCCCCATGCCCGGAACCATTTCCAACAAACCCATGAGCGGGCCCATTTTACGGATTTGGCGCATTTGTTTGAGAAAATCGTCGAGATCAAAAGTGGCCGTGCGCAGCTTCTTTTCCATGCGCACCGCTTCTTCTTTATCGAAGGTCTCCTCGGCCTTCTCGATGATGGTGAGCATGTCGCCCATGCCCAAAATACGAGAGGCCATGCGATCGGGATGGAAGACCTCGATGCCATCCACCTTTTCGCTTGTGCCCAAAAATTTAATGGGCACGCCTGTGACCGAGCGGATAGAGATGGCCGCGCCGCCGCGTGCGTCGCCATCGATTTTGGTGAGCACAAGACCCGTGACGCCCACCTGCTCGTGGAAGTCCTTGGCCACGCGTACGGCTTCTTGACCGGTCATCGCATCCACGACGAGCAGCACTTCGTTGGGTTTGGCCAACGCTTTGATTTGTCGCAGCTCGTCCATCATTTGTTTGTCAATGTTGAGACGACCGGCCGTATCGATAATGACCACTGTGCGCGCTTCTTCCCGGGCTCGGCGCAGTGCTCGCGTGACGATTTCCGGCGGCGGCGGTTCGACGCCCTCGCTATGCACAGGCGCATCGATCTGTCGTCCCAACACCTCGAGCTGGGTCACGGCCGCGGGACGATACGTGTCGGCCGCGACCATCAGCGGCCGCTGTCCCTGCTTGCGCAAACGATTCGCCAGCTTGGCGGCCATGGTGGTCTTGCCCGAACCCTGCAAGCCCACCAACATGATTACATGAGGCGGCGTTCCGGACAGGTTCAGAGGCGAGGCCTCACCCAATGTGGCCTCAAGCTCTTCGTAAACGATTTTGATCACTTGCTGCGCCGGACTCAGGCTGCGCAGCACATCGCTGCCGATGGCTCTTTCGCGTACGCGGGCGATAAAATCTTTGACAACTTTGTAGTTGACATCCGCTTCCAACAGCGCCAGACGCACCTCGCGCAAAGCCGCGTCAACGTCCGCCTCGGTCAGGCGACCGCGACGACCCAAACGATCGAAAACATCTTGCAGCTTGTCGGAAAGATTGTCGAACATGCGAAACGCGAAGAGAAAAGGCGGTTAGAACGATTTTGACGCAGCAACTGGCTATTTTAGCCTTTTCCGGCCGCGCGGGTCAAGTTTCTCCGCCGAAAAAACGCTCAGGGGCGGCTCAGGTTACGAATGGGAGGAATGTCTGATGAGGCGCCAACGGTTCGCGGACGCAATGGCGCAACTGCATTCGACCCTCGCGCCCCACCACCCAAAGAGCATGCGCCTGGTTTGCGTCATCCACCGCCAGCGCGAGGCTCCACGGCCGATAGTTCTCGGCCCCGACCAACTCCACGCCATCCCATATGCCTTCTGCACAGTGCGCGTGCTCCACTGTTTCCATATAATCCCAAATGCATTGCACCCAACCGCCGCGCGCCTGGGCCGCTGATAGGGCCGAACCGCGATCGAGCGGCGGACTGATAGTCGTCGCGGCGCTCCACTCGTCTTGACGATAAAGCGCTGTCATAATTCGATCTTGATCCACCCAACGCTCCCGCCACACAACATGCACTTCCCCTGTGTTCGATGCATTGACGCGAGGGAATCCGGCAGGATGTTGGCCGTCGGATAGTTGCCTGGGCGTAGACCACTCGCCATTCCACAGCTGCGTATAAACGATGTCGCCTCCACTCAGCGCGTCGTCGCTGGTTTGAAAGCAGAGGTGCAGGCGGCCGTTGGCGTCAAACGTTGCCACAGGTCGGCGTCCCGCCGCGTTGGGAATAGGCGCGCTCTGCCACTGCCATTCCGATAGCTCCATGGCATGGTAAATCATCGCATACCCGGGCGTATCGTCTTGCCAAACGAGATGACGTTTGCCATCAGGCGCAACGAGAATACAAGGCCAAGAGGAGCGACCCGGCGTCGATGAAACGTTTAGCGGAAGCGTCCATGATGGGTTTGTGCGATGTGTGACGTAGATTTCATACTGGCCCGAGAAGTTGTTGGCGAAAGCGACGTGCAAATCACCGCGCGTATCGTATGCCGCGCTGGGCTGAATGCCGCCGCTAAGGCGAATGGGTGATGTCCACGCATCTTTGCGATAATGACTATAATAAATGGCTTCGGCGCTTTCCCAAAAGGCCGTGAGAGTTGAGCCAGGCCCTGCAGCGATGACAGGGTGTTGCAAATGTTCGTCCTCAATGAGGGTTTTGGGTGTGGACCAGGCTTCGCTTATGTTGGCGGGATGTGCGATCTTAGTGGA
>JAADII010000129.1 GCA_013151415.1 Chloroflexota bacterium | reverse complement strand
CCGGTCGCGTCGGCGATGCATTGCAACTGAGCGCGGGTCACGTCGTCCACGGCCAGTCCGATGGTGTGAATCACCAGAGAGGCGTCACTACCGGCCAGCTCGGCCGCGAGCGCGCAGGGGTCGCCGCCGCAGGTCTCTTCCCCGTCAGAGACGAGCACGATCGAATTGCGTTGATTGGGGCCTGTGGGCAGGCTGGCGGCCGCCTGCGTGAGTGCGTCGGTAATCGGCGTGTAGCCCTTGGCCGAAAAACCATGGGCCACCGCGTCGAATTGGTCCGGGTCGATTGCCCCCAACCCGATGACCTCTTCGATGTCCTGGCAAGAGCGGGCCAGATCGGTTTTCGCCACCCGGTGGCCATACACCCACAGGCTCGCGTTGATGGTGGAGGGCAGGCCCGCGCTGAGGTTACCAATGGCGTCCTGGGCCACGGCCAGACGGGTGCGGTTGTCCAGGGCGGCCAGCATGGAGCCTGAGGCGTCGAGGATGAAGGCTGTATTGAAGTTGGGTGGGATGGCGGTGGCGGCGGGGGTTGGCGTCATGGCCGATTCATCGCCGGTTTCCGGCTCGTCCGCGGGGGCTTCGGTTTCCGGGGTCGCGGTGGGTTCCGGCTGGAAGGTGGGCGAAGGTTCGGGAGTCGGGCTGGCGCTGGCCTCCTGTTCCGCGTCGGCGGTGGGGGTGGCGTCATCCGGTCCCCCGCTCGCGACGGTCGCGTCGCCATCGTCCGGCGTCGCGGTGGGCTCCGGTTGGAGGGTGGGCGAGGGTTCGGGAGTCGGGGTCGCGATGTCCGCTTGTTTGGCGTCGGCGGTGGGGGTGGCCGCGTCCTGCGCCTGGCTCACCGCGGTCGCGTCGCCGTCGCCTTGCGTCGCGCTTTTCTCCGACGCTCCGCAACCTGCAAGCAATAGGATTGAGAGAACGATGAAAACAAGCGTCCATCCGGCCGACTTGTACACACCACTCGTTTCACGCATTGTAAACATGTGTTTCTCCTTGAATAACCGTGTTCCATGTCACAGGTCTCACAAACGACGGCCCGCGAACGCCGACCAATCGACTAACAGACCATGCGACTAAACGACCAACAGACCAACAGACCACGCAACTAAACGACCACGCGACCACGCAACCAAAGGGTGGTGTACTACTTGCTCCCGGATTGAGAGTCCCACGTCTTTGTCCGGCCCCATGCTTGGTTCCTGCTCGCTCTAGGCCCGGCGCTTGCGCGAATTGAGGCGCTATTGTAGTGGAAGTGAAAAGGAAAGGCAAACAGGGCGATGAGCGTGTATTGGACTCCCCCTCAAGCTCTGTGGCATACTACCTATGCCGACCAAGGTAGACGAATGTAGACCAAAGTAGACCAGGTTTTGCTTCGCCCATCTTCGTTTTACGGTCTATGTCCGCCCGGTTGCATGCCAGGCGAAGCGCCGATGCTTTCGCCTCCTATCTCGAGCCGCTCAAGTTTCAACTCACAGGTTGGGCGCAAACGGGACGCGCAAGCGTATCTAAAGCAGGCGTTGCAGCGGGTCGATTCGGATATTTTGCTGGAAGACCGCCGGCGAATGAAGCGAAATATCGAAAAAGCGTTGGCCGAACTCAAGTGAGAGTCGCCGATGAGCAAGCGTAGACGTAAAAAGCGCAAGACAAACAAAGCCCTGAAAGAAGCGTTTTTGTCCGCGGTGGATGAACAGCTTCGCAGCGGAGAGTCGCCGGAGACGCGGCAAACATACGAACGCCTGCTTGCAGCCGGTTACTCAGATGAGGACGCGCGCACCCTGATCGCCCACGTACTTGTTAGTGAGATATATCATGTTCTCAGGAGCCGCAAGCCCTATAATCGCGAACGATATATTGGAGCGCTGAATCGGCTGCCTGCATTGCCGCGGGAATAATGGATTCCCTAAAAACGGTTCAAACGCTGAGACGCGGAGAACGCAGAGGAGAAAAATCAGGGAGGTTTAGAGGCATTTTCCTCTGCGAAACTGTATAATTTTCTCAGCGTCCTCCGCGCACTCGGCGGTGAATTTGCTTTTTCAGGAGAGCCGATAATGTAGACCAGGGGCATATACACGCGGTGTGGTGTGGGGGTGCGTGTTGGCGTGGGTGTGGGCGAGAGAGTGGCCGTTGGCGTCGGGGTGGATGTGCGGGTCGGCGTGGGTGTGCGCGTCGGGGTTGGAGAAGGCGCGGGGATGGATGAGGCCGTCGGCGTGGCTGTGGGTGATGGAGCGGGCGTGCGGGTCGGCGTGGAAGTGGCCGTGGGTGACGGAGTGGATGTGCGGGTCGGTGTGGGAGTGGCCGTGGGTGACGGGGTGGGAGTGCGCGTAGGTGTGGATGTGGGCGTGTGAGTCGGTGGTTGGGTGGGTGTGGCCGTCGGCGTGGCCGTGGGCCAGGTGACCGAACGATGCGCGCCGATGATGTCCAGGGCCGCCAGGGTCGCGCCGCCTCCATAGTCCGCGCGGATGAGGATGCAATCGCCAGTATCGGGCGGAAGCGCGGCCGAGTGGGTGACCGCCAGGGTGATCGCGGCCGATTCTCCCGGCGTCAGCGTGAGAACCGTGGGCGCGAGGGTGGTGGCGTTGTTCTGCGCGCTCAGCGCCTCCAAAGTCAGCCTCAGCGATTGAGACCCGGTGTTGCGAAGCGTGTGAATGAACGTGACGGTCGTCCCCGGCGACGCGGATTGGCTTTGCACGACCGGCGTGAAAGTGAGGGGAAAAGCCGGCATGGAGATGGCTCGCGCAGAGCCGACGCCCTTAACATCGCGCAAGGCCGCACTGCCCGCGGCGTTCCAGGGATCAAGGTTGAAAATCGCGAATCCATAACGAGCGCTCGCGGTTTGGGCGTTGAAGCGGTCGGGGAAAAAACACGCCTGGACGTTCCCGGTCCCATCCACCAGAGGCGTATCCAGCCCGGTGGGATAAGCGGGGTCGGTGTGCAGCAGGGACGCGTTGATCTGATTGAAGGAGAACCCGGACCCGGTCGTCCCCCAATTCACCTGGATGCCGTCGATGTCCAACTCGTTGGCGGGCGTCTGGCCGCGCAAGTAAAGCAACGCGCCGTGCTCATCGCGGTTCGCTGCCAGGAATGTTGGCGCGGCGGGCCGAGTGTCCGCATACGGGAGATAGCCCCAGGGATTGCGATTGCACTCCTGATAGAGGCATCCATCCCGAATCTCGAAGTGCAGATGTTCGAAACCGCTGGCGCTGCGCCCGCTGTAACCCAGCACATCCCCGGTCTTGACCGCGTCGTCGGCCGCAACGGCCACCGCGCTCAGGTGCAGATACGTGCTATATCGATAGGGCGCTTGCGTTCCGTGGCGCACCTGAATCACCGTGTCGCTATACGCGGGATGCTCGCCGGCGATGCGCACCACGCCATCTTCGGTGGCGTACACCGGCGAGCCAAAGGGCATGGGAATGTCAACGCCCCGGTGCCAGTCGTATCGATAGCCCTCGGACGCCTTTTGCCGCGGGCCGAAGGGGCTGCTTTGCATCGGGGGCGCTGCGCTGCACGTGGGCCAAATGGGGCCGACGGTGATGGCGCATCCTCCGGCCCGCCATCCAGATGCGGGCGCGGTCATTGCAAAGAGAAATCCAATGACGCCAATGACCGCGACAAAGCTGATCCAGATGGATGACCGACCTTGCATCCACATAACCATTCCATTGGGCGCTGAGATGATGATCTCCCCTCATGCGCCTTTGTTCACCAAGCGAGGAGAAAATCAGGCGCGCACGCCTGGGTTGCGCACAATTCACGAAGCCGGCAGCAATCCCGCAGACTCACAATAGGCGATGATTTTGCCCACCGATTCCTCCACCGTTTCCAAATCTGTGCGCACTTCCACTTCGGGTGAGAGCGGTGGTTCGTAAGGGTCGCTGATGCCGGTGAAGTTGGGGATCTCGCCGCTAAGGGCCTTCGCGTACAGGCCCTTCACATCGCGCTCGATGGCCGTCTCCAGGGGCGCGTTCACATACACTTCCACGAACCGGTCCGGGCCGATCATCGAGCGGCATTCATCCCGCACCTCGCGATAAGGGCTGATGGCCGCAGCAATGTTGATGACGCCGTATTGGCTAAGCTTGGCGCACACGAAGCCGATGCGGCGAATATTCGTGTCGCGGTCTTCCTTGCTGAATCCCAGCCCTTTGCTGAGATGAGTTCGCACCACATCCCCATCCCACACTTCCACGGCCAGGCCGCGATGGTTATGCAGTTCTTCGTACAGCGCTTGTGCAATGGTGCTCTTGCCCGCGCCCGAAAGCCCGGTGAGCCAGATGGTGAATCCTTTTTTCAATGTTTTTGCTTCCATGTTGATTGTGATGTGTTTGGTGCGTAGTGTTCAAAGTTTAGCGTTCAAGGTTGGATTCCTTGAAAAAGGTTGAAATGCTGAGACGCGGAGTTGTAAAGATAAGGAGGCGTATCGGTGCGGGTGATTTCGTCGCTTCACGCGCCCACCGCTTGGGTCTCGGGTTGTCGCTCGGTGGCGGCGCCTGCGGGCAGTGGTCGCACGAAGCCGCGCTCGAGCAGATAATCCATGATGAGTCGCGCGTTCTCCTCGGGCGTGCGATTGGCCCCATCCAGATGAATTTCAGGATGGCGAGGGGGTTCGTAGGGGTCGTCGATGCCGGTGAAACCCTTGATTTCGCCGCGCCGCGCTTTGGCGTACATGCCTTGGGCGTCGCGTTGTTCGCAGATTTCCAGCGGCGTGTCCACGAAAACCTCGATGTAGCGATCCTTGCCCACCATGTTGCGCACATCGTTGCGGGTGGCGCGATATGGGCTTACGGCCGCGCACACGGCCACGCCGCCATGACGCACGATCTCCGAGGCCACAAAGCCCATGCGCCGCACATTCGCGTCGCGGTCGTGCTTGTCGTAGCCCAGGCCCGACGAAAGGTGCGTGCGCACAATGTTGCCGTCGAGCAACGTCACTTGTCGGCCATGCTCTTGCAGCAGCACGGTGAGAATCTCGGCCGTGGCCGATTTGCCCGAGGCGCTGAGGCCGGTGAACCAGACGCAGAACCCCTGACGATGGCGGGGCGGGTACGCGTCTGAGAGGATTTCGGCCACTTCGGGTCGGGTGAACCAATCGGGCAGTTTCTTGCCGTTGCCCAGGTAATCTTCGCGCACCTGGGTGCCCGAAATGGAGGCCGTGCGCGCGTTGTCCGGCACTTTATCTAGCTCGACATAACGCCCTTCATCCGGCAAATACACCAACATGCGGAAGGGGATCATCTTCACGCCGATTTCATCGCTATATTGGCGCACCATCTCTTGCGCGTCGTATGGGCCGTAAATGGGTTTGCCGGTCGAATCTTTGCCCGGCCCCGCGTGATCGCGGCCCACGATGATGTGATTGGCGCCATAGTTGCGGCGGATGATGGCGTGCCACAGGGCCTCGCGCGGGCCGGCCATGCGCATGGCCAGCGGCAAGAGCGCCAGCAAAATGCGGTCGGGATCATAATAACGCTCGGCCAGGGCCATATAGGTGCGAACGCGTGTGAAATGATCCACATCGCCCGGTTTGGTGAGACCCACCACCGGATGCAACAGCAGCACGCCGTCCACCTCCTGCACCGCGCGCTTGGTCAGCTCTTCGTGCACGCGATGCAAGGGGTTGCGCGTCTGAAAGGCGACTACGTTTTCGTGCCCATAAGTGGCCAGCCGGGCGCGCACTTCGGCCGGGGTCAGGCGAAGGTCTTTGAAATCGTAATGCACCGGCAGTTGCAGCACCCGCATGGGGCCGGAGATGTTCACATCGCCCCAACGATGCATTTCGGCCACCAGAGGATGGCGCAGGTCCAATGTGCCGAAGACCTTCTCCGCCACCTCGTCGCGGTTCCATTCGTAGATTTCCTCGATGGTCATGATGGCCAGAATGTCGTTGTTCAAGCCTCGCAGGGCGATTTCCTGGCCCAGCCGCAAGTTGGGGTTTGGCTCAACCGGCAACGTGACGGGTATGGGGAAGAGATGACCATCTTGCAAACGCATCTCATCCATGACGCGTTGAAAATCGGCCCGCCCCATAAAGCGATCCAACGGAGAAAACGCACCCACGGCCAACAGTTCGAGATCGCATTCGGCTCGAGCCGATATTCTAATGGAAGGCAGCCTCGCCGCGTACGCCCGCAGTTCTTCGACCTCCTCGACCGGCGCGCGCAAGTCCACCAATCGCCCCCCATAAGGGGGGATCAACTCGACATTTTTATTCATTGCAGTATGCTCCGATGTGTGTAACGTATTGCGTATTTATTGAAGTAGCCGCCAAAATGCAAAAGCGCCCACTACGCAAGTCATTTGTTTTCTTGATGTATTGGTCTGGCGACAATGACACTCCGCCATTGTAGTCAGGTTGCGAGAAAGTGCAAGATTGACCTTTCATCGCGAGCGATGCATCTGGCATTGCCCCATTGGTGGTTTGGTGCTATGATTTTGTGTGCGGTTCGATTTTCGAGCCGCTCACCCTTCAACCCACACCTTCGATCGACTACGCTTTATGACCACCGAAATCGTTTCCGCTGTTCTCTTTGCGCTTGGCATTGGCGCGCTCGGCGGCGCGCTCTTTGGCCGCATACGTCGTCGTCGCCTTGCGCTTTTTGCGCTGGCTCTACTGTTGTGGGCCGGCGCGGCCACGCTCTTCTTCGGCGGCCCGGGCTCACAATCGCCTGCAACGGCCACTCCCGCGCCCACCGCAGCCGCGGCTCAAACCCTTCCCAGCCCCACCATTGAATCCACACCCTCGGCTGCGCCAAGCCCCACCCCCATCCCCACCTCCACGCCTACGCCCGAATCCGAAAGCCAGGCCCTTTATGGTCAGCTCGTCTTTGCCAGCGCTCGCTCCGGCAACCTTGATATCTGGGTGATGGACCTGGCCAGCGGCGAGACCACACAATTGACCACCGATACGGCCAACGATGTCGAGCCTATCTGGTCGCCCGACGGAACTCGCATCCTTTTTGGTAGCGTGCGCGATCGCGCCAACGAAATTCACGATCTATGGATCATGAACGCGGATGGCAGCGACCAGCGGCGTTTGCTCGACTGGCCGCAAAGCTATGAATGGGGCGCGACCTTTTCGCCCGATGGCGAGTGGATCGCGTTCACCACCACGCGCGACTATAATTACGAAATCTATGTGATGAAGGCCGATGGCAGTGAAGAGCCCATCAACCTAACCCAAAGAGATAGTCTGGAAAGTTATCCCAATTGGTCGCCCGATGGCCGCTGGCTGGCCTTTGTGAGTGATCGCGATGGCGGCTGGGACATTTGGAAAATGGATGTCGAAGCCTGTCTGGCCGCTCGTTTGGCCGGCGAGGAGGGCGAGACCCCGGCCTGTGAGGCGCAAAAACTCACCCCCGACAACCCCGATGACGATTTCTTTCCTCGTTGGTCGCCCGATAGCGCTCGCATCGCTTTCGAGAGTCGGCGTCAGGCCACGCGCGATATTTATATCATGGATGCCGATGGCGGAAATGTGACCCGCGTGACCAACGAGCCGGCGCGCGACACCACGCCCATTTGGGCGCTGGACGGCAAGGCGCTTATCTTCAGCGCGGAGCGCAACTACGATTGGAATTTCTATCTTATTCGTCCGGATAACGGTGAAGAGGTGCAGCTAACCGACTTTGCGGGTGAAGACCGTTTTGGCGATTGGCGTCCCTAAACATGCAAAAAGCGCCATGCCTTGGCGTTTTCCGGCCGCGCCGCCGCGCTTGCCTAGAATGTTCGAGCGCACACCCTGTCCGGATTGTTCTCATCGCGGAGGGGCGCGCCATTGGCGTCTTTTAATGTAATGGCGGCTTCACCCGCGCTGGCGTTCACCTGCACCGAGCCGTAAGCATAACTGTCCAGGTTGCGACAGTCTATGCCCACCAGATCGAACAATGCTTCGAATTGGGCCGCCTCCTCGGGCCCGCCAAAGATCTCCAGCTGGCGACGCATGGTCAGCGTGGCGATGGGGCCGGTGACAAATTCATACGCGATGGGCTCGGGGTCTTGGAAATGATCGATCCAGACTTCATTCATGAGATTGGCGTGCAAGTCGGTGGTGAGAAAGATGACATTTTCAATCTCGTTATCGCGAATGAAGTTCAGAATCTCCGCCCGCTCCGCGGCGTAACCCTCCCAACGGTCGTAAGGATAGGCGTAGATTTGTTGGATGTTTAGTTCGTTGATGATGAACTTGAATCGCGCCTTGGAATGGAGCAGGGTTTTTTTCAGCATGGCCTTTTGCACCGGGCCGAGCAGGGTGCGGGTGGGGTCGGTGATGGCCTGGCGGCAGCCAAAGGGTGGGGTTGCCGGCAGCCCCAATTGCAAACGCGTGGCCGCCGGCAGGGTGGGCGCGAGGTCGGGCCATGCTTCGCCAGGGGCCGTACATTGCTGCGCCACCGCCGCGCTGCGGCAGGAGCGTTCATCTAGCACAATGATTTCGGCCTCGCTTCCCCAGCGAAATGTGCGAAATAGCGGTCGATTTGCACAGGTTGGGTCGTCGAGCAAGACCGATTCGTCGATGGGCATGTATTCGAGAAAGGCCTTCCGTCCATCGGCGAAACGCGCCGGGTCCACGGTCGCTCCGGCAAAGTCGTTGTAGACTTCGTGGTCGTCCCAGATGGCGTAGGTGGAGACGGCCGCCAAAAGCGCGGGCAGCGCGGCGATGCCGCGATTCGTTTTGTAGGCGTCGCGATATTCATCCAGGCTTTGGGCGGCGCCGCTCTCTCGCAAATACGAATCTGCATAAATGGTGTCACCCAAATAGACAAAGAAATCAGGATTCTCCGCTCGCACCGCGTCCAGCGTCTCGAAATGGTTATAATAGGGCTTGCCGTTCACCAAAGTTCCGTCTGAATCGCCCGAGAATGCAAAGCGCAGGTCACGACTTTCATTGGGCGCGGGCGCGGTGCGGAACGCGCCCACCACACTCATCGATTGCCCCCGCCGCCAGCGATAGTAATAGGTTTGCGCCGGCGTCAAACCCTCCACCGCGATTTTGGCCGTATAGTCCTCTTCCATCCGCAAAGGCGCGGTGCGCGTGACGACAATCTGTTGGAAGTCGGCGTCTTCTGCCACCTCAAGGCGCACCGTCGCCTCGCGATCCCCGCGCGTCCAAAGCAACGCTTTGTCCGGGCCAACATCGCCGCTGGCCACGCCTTGTTCAAAGCGCATGGTCGCGGTTGGTCCGAGCAAAAGCGGAAGGTGCGCGTTGAAGCTCGTCTCTTTGTTCAAAACATGCGGCGAAACCGGGGCCGCAACCGCGGCCAGGGCCAGCAATAGCAGTCCGCAGAAAACCAGAAATGCGCCAAGCGCGCGATGTGCGTGTGAATACATGAGCTAGATGCAAAGCAAAGGGTGGGATTGGACGTCTTCTTGAGAAGTCTACACGCTCGCGGCTTCGCGAGCAATATTGCCTTCGTCCCTCTTTTCGCGATTCTCGTCCATCGCGTGTACACTATGTGCGTCTGCTGTTGGTTTGAGGTCAAGGCGAAAATTTTTGCGCCCAGGCCCCCCGCATCCAATATCCAGTATCCAATATCCAACATCCATTCTCATGTCCAAAACGTCCCCTTATCACGGTCTTAGCACCATTGTCAACCATTACGCTGAAGGCGATAATCCTTTTCACGCCCATATCACGCCCATTTATCAAACATCCACATTCGGTTTTCCCGATGCCGAGACCGGCGCTCGCGTCTTTGCCGGTGAGGAGCCGGGCTACATTTACTCGCGAGCGGGAAACCCCAACCCCGATCAGCTCGCCCGCAAGTACGCCTATCTCGAGGGCCTGGATCTGCTTCGTCAGCGGCCGGATGCCTCGCCTGATGAAGTGGTGTTGGGCCGGGTCATGGCCTCGGGCATGGCCGCCATCACCTCGGCCATCTTGGGGCGCCTGCGCGCAGGCGACGCGGTGGTTGTGCAGCGCCATCTTTACGGCAACGCCTACCGTTTCTTCAATGAACTCGCGCCGCGGTTTGGTCTCCATGTCGTTTGGGTGGACGATATCACGCCGCGTGGCTGGGGCCTGGCCTTCGAGAGTCATCCCGACGCGCGATTAGCCTATGTGGAGACGCCCGCCAACCCCACCTTGGCCATCATCGATCTGGCCGCCGTGGTGGAAATTGCGCACGCGCATGGGGCCTGGGTCATGGTCGATAACACCTTCGCCACGCCCTACCATCAACGCCCCCTGACCTTAGGCTGTGACATAGTCGTTCACTCCACCACCAAGTATCTGTCCGGTCATGGTCTTATCATTGGCGGAGCCATTATCAGCACGCAACTGGAATATATGACCGCCAAAGATGATGGGGTGGCCCTAATGGCGCGCGTGGCCGGGCCGGCCGTCAGCCCCTTCGACGCCTGGCTGGCCAACATTGGGCTAAAAACTTTCGAGCTGCGCATGCAACGCCATGCAGAAAACGCGGCCGCGCTGGCCCAATGGCTGGACAACCACCCCAAGGTGGAGCGGGTCTATTACCCTGGCCTGGAGACGCACCCTGGTTACGAGATCGCCCTTCGACAGATGTTCAATGGTTTTGGCGGCATGATCGCGTTCGAGATCAAAGGCGGGGTCGAGGCCGGCGCCGCCCTGATGAATCATATGCAGTTGGCCACATTGGCCGTGAGTCTGGGCAACGTGGACACCCTCATCGAGCACCCCGCCAGCATGACCCACGCCGCGGTCCCGCGCGAAGCGCGCTTGAAAATCGGCATCAGCGACGGTTTGGTGCGTCTCTCGGTGGGCGTGGAAAATATCGACGACCTCATCTCCGACTTCGAGCAGGCGTTGGCCCGGCTATAGCGATCGCAGATTTCATGTTTTGGAGTCCTCATGCGTTTCCTTGGCACCGATCCTCTCGTCTACTTTCTCATCCTCGCTGGTCTGCTTTTCACCATGACGGTGGGCATCATCGCGGAGCAGCGGACGTTGATGCCGGTGCTCAACGCCCTTATTCTTTGGCCCTTTCTCATTTGGTCATTCAGGCACGCGCGCATCGATGTGGCGGTGCGGCTCATCATTTTTTGGAGCGCGCTGATCTTTCTCTTCGCGTTGGTGGCCACGCGCTTGGATGAACGCGCAGCGCGCGCGGCCGTGCCCGGAAGCATTGAATTTGGCGCGGAGCACATGTTGTGGCTTGCCGGTTCGGCTGCTGGCGTCGATCAGTTTAGCGAGTGGTTTCCGCTTTTTCTGCGCCGCACGGGCGTTCTTTTGGTGGGCAGCGCGGTGAGCGCCGGCCTCATCCCGCTTATTGTGGCCGCGCGCGAAATGGCCATTCTTGGCATCTGGACCGGCAATCTACTCGGCGCTTCCAATCTTCTCGTGGTGATTTTTGGCGTGCCGCTTTGGATATGGGCCGAGGCTGCGGCCTGGATAGCGATAGGCGCGGTTCTGGCCGAACCCATTGTCACCGGCGACATTCACGCCATCCTCACCCGCGACCGTTTGCGGCTGTTACTCACCGGCGTTGCCGCCTGGCTTCTTTCTTTTTTGCTTCACCTTCTCTGGCCGCCCGTCATGCAAAGCCTTCTCCGACCGTGGTTCACGTTTTCGTGACCGCTTATGATGATCCCGTCCTCATCTCATCGTCCACCATGGCGCCGGCCGATCCACTTCGCTTTTCAGATATTGAACCTCGTTGCCGCGAGAGTCGCCACCACACCCCCACCGGATACCCCAGCATCTTGGCCACATCGCCGGTGACTCGAATGATGGGAACGAGCAGCAGCGTGTAGAGCTTTTCCGGTTGGGTGAGAAACCGACCATTCGCGAGGGGGGTTCGCCAGGCGCGGAACAGGCGTCGATAGGGCGTTCGGCAATAGACGCCAAAACCCGCCAGGCCAAGCAACCAAAATAAAGGCGTTATTTGTTCGCCCAAAACCAGCAGTGCGGGCGCGGCCAGAAGATAAACGCCATAGCGAATCGCGTGCCGTTTGCGCCATAGATCGGCCTTGCCGTCGCCACGACTATAGCGATAATATTGCTTGAAAAAGGCCGATAGCGATGAGCGAGGGCGGAAATGGGCGATGGCTTCGGGCGCCCAAGCGAAGGGGCCATAAGCGTCGCGGAGTTCGAAGTCGAAAATCAGGTCTTCGCAATAGTCCAGCCATTCGGGATAGCCGCCTACGCGCGCCCAGGCCTCTTTACGGATAGCAAAGGAGCGGCTGGAGGGAAGAAATCGGCCTGGATCGATGTCCTCGAGGGTCGGAAGCGTGGTCGCGCCCATGGCCACCTCGAAAGGGGACTCAGGGTCGGGTGAAAAGAAGCCCGAAACGGCCATGACATCACCATTTTCGCGTAGCGGTTGGGTGATGGCGTCGAGCCAGTTTGGCGACAGTCGAACGCCCGCGTCGGTGATGGCGATAATGTCGCCCTTCGCCGCCTGGATAGCCGCGTTTCGGCCGCGAGATATGTTCGCGCCCGGTTCGATCAAAAGGCGCAATGGGAGCCGGTTCGCATAGTTCTGGATTTGCTCCACCGTGTCGTCGGTCGAACCGCCATCCACAATGACTATCTCGTCCGGCGGCAAGGTCTGCGCGACAATGCTATCCAGTAGCTTGCGAATGGC
>JAADII010000102.1:12682-16266 GCA_013151415.1 Chloroflexota bacterium | reverse complement strand
CCGCGGCCTTCGCCGTCCACAAGGACAACACCGACATCAACTCCCCGGCCGACCTCTCCGGCAAGCGCGTCGGCCTGGGCACGGCCACCACCTATGAAGACTACCTCAACGGCGTCCTCGCCATCATGGGCGGCGGCGAAATCATGTATGATCCGCCCCCTGACGTGGAAATCGTGCCCTACTCCACGGATGGCGACGCCATCCAGGACCTGGCCTTGGGCGATGGCGTGCGTCTCGACGCGGTCATGTCGGCCCAGCCGACCTTGCAGACGGCCATCGACAGCGGCGTGCCCCTGAAATACGTGGGCACTCCGGCCTTCTACGAGCCGCTGGTCTTCGCGCTCGATAAGAGTCGCGGGCCATCCAACAAGATGCTCGACAAGCTCAACGAGATCGTGGCCGAAATGCATAAGGACGGCACGCTCACCGAACTCTCCCTGAAGTGGTACGGCATCGACTACACCACCGTGGTCGCGCCCGAGTAATGACCCGCCATCCGGCGAATCGCCCGGCGCGATTATCGGCATGATCCAAAGAGGGGGAGGGGGTTGAGTGGCAAGGCCCCCTCCCCTGCTTTCACGAGGAGAATCTTCATGAAGCCACAAGATGATGCTCCAGGCGTGCATCATCCAAAAGCGGTAAAACTGGCGTGGGCGCTGATCGCGGTGACGGTCGGATTCAGCCTGCTCTACGCGCTGCAATATTTTCTGGGCGGCCCCCTGCGGCTGCCGGTGGTCGCCCGCCTGTATGACATGGATGTCAGCCCCACCCGAGGATTGGTGGCCGCGGCCGCGGATGATGGCTCGGTTCGGGTGTGGAACACGCGACGGGATTGGGAGATGGTCGTCTTGCCCGCTCATCATGGGGCCGCGACCGGCGTCGCGTTCAGCCCGGATGGCTCCATTCTCTATTCGGCCGGGGAAGATGGTCGGGTTCGGAAATGGGATGTGGCCGCGAAAGAAGTGAGACAGGATTTCGACGCGGGAGGGGATCGGCTGAACGACATCGACCTCTCTTTGGATGGCGCCAGGTTGGCCGCGGTGGGGCGGGATGGCGTTGTGCGGGTCTTCGATACGGACTCGGGCGAGCTGATCCAGGCCATCGGTCCGGGTGAACAGATGGGATGGGCCGTGGCCATCAGCCCGGACGGCTCGAAAGTCGCGGCCAGCGACGGCGTGAACATCCAGATTTGGGACGCGGTCAGCGGCAAGCCGTTGCAAACGCTGCGCGGGTATTGCAAAGAAGAGGGCTTCGCCACTCAGAAAGAGTGCGAGAAAGCCGACAAGCGCTGGATGGGCCACGAAAAGGCCGTGACCGCGCTGGCGTTCAGCCCGGATGGTCGGCTTCTGGCCTCGGGGAGCGAAGACACCTCCATCGCGTTCTGGGACTGGGAAAACGCGCAGGTGAAGTGGGAGTCGGGCGGGCATTGGGCCGCGGTCTCGCGCATGGTTTTCAATGAGCAGGGCAATGCCATGTTGTCCAGCGGATTGGATGGCAAAGTGCGCAGTTGGCGCTTGCCCGGCGGCAAGGGGAGCGCGTATTACGAGGGTCATCTGAGCGACGTGAACGGCGTGGCCTTTGGCCTGGCCCCAGAGACCATCCTCTCGGCCTCCAGCGACGGCACGGTGCGGGTGTGGGAGACGCTCAATCAGAAAACCGTGCGCATCGAGTGGGCGGCCTATGGGTTGCAGTCGGAATGGGGCGAGACGCTGGTCTATTGGATGCTGTTCAGCGGCCTGGTGGGATTGTTCGCACTCTGGGGCATGTGGCGATTTCGCCCCTGGGGGCATTTGCTGGCAATCATCATTTATATCTGGGGCCCGGTGGTGATTTTGGGCCTGCCCCTGCTGGAAACGCTGAGCTATCCTCTTTCTTATGGCCTGAAATTGCAGGTGGCCTGGCCGCTGATGCTCATGTCGGCCTGGTATTTGGGGCTTATGCTGCTCTTGACCCACGAGTCGGTGGCCGATTTCTACGAAGCGCCGCCGGGATTGTCGCTTTCCGAACGGCTGATGATGCGCTCGCAGACGCATAAGCTGCGCGGGACCATCTACACCACGGCTGTGTGGCTGCTCATATTCGTCGTCCTCTACTCGCTGCTGCGGCGCTTCAATCTCGACATCGCGTTCATGCGTCATTGGCTGCCTTTCATCATGAAAGGCTCCGGCCTGACCATGTTCGTTTCGCTGGTCTCCATCATGCTGGCCACTGTTCTGGCCTTGTTGGGCGCGTTGGGTCGGCTCTCCAAAAGCTCGGTGGCCAACGGCGTATCGGGATTCTATATTTCGCTGATTCGCGGCACGCCGTTGTTGGTGCAGGTCTACATCTGGTATTTGGGCCTGCCCCGGTTGGGGATTGTGTTGCAGCCCATCACGGCCGGCATCCTGGCCCTGGGCGTGAATTACGGCGCGTATATGACCGAGATCTTCCGCGCCGGCATTCAGGCCATCGGCAAGGGGCAATATGAGGCCGCGGAGGCATTGGGCATGTCTCGCGCCCAGGCCTACAGGCGCATCATTCTGCCCCAGGCTTTCCGCATCGTCATCCCGCCCATCGGCAACCAGTTCATCGCCATGATGAAAGACTCGTCACTGGTTTCATTGATGAGCGTGTGGGAGCTTTCCTACCGCGCGCAAAAGGTGGGCCGCCAATATTTCAGGGCCTTGGAGACCTTTCTCATCGCCGCGGCCTTTTACTGGATATTGACCGTCATCTTCCAGCTTTTACAAGGCAAGCTGGAGGAATATATGGCTCGCGGAGAACGGAGGTGAGCCATGACCGAGCCCATCATCAAAGTGCGCAATTTGCACAAGTATTTTGGCCTCTTGCACGTGATCCGGGGCGTGGACCTGGATGTGCTGCCCGGCGAAGTGGTGGTGATCATTGGGCCGTCCGGTTCGGGCAAGAGCACTTTCTTGCGCTGTCTCAACTTTCTGGAAGAGCCCTCCGCGGGCACGGTTGAAATCGATGACCTGAAGATCGACGCGGAGCAGCCCTTGCGCCACCAACGCAAACGCATTCGGCAATTGCGGCGCAAGGTGGGCATGGTGTTCCAGCAATTCAATCTCTTCCCCCACATGACCGCGCTGGAAAACATCATCGAAGCGCCCATCACCGTCAAGAAAATGCCCAAGAAAGAGGCCGTCCAAAAAGCCGAAGAACTGTTGGATTGGGTCGGGCTTTCGGACAAGCGAGATGAATATCCCTCGCGACTTTCGGGCGGGCAACAACAGCGCGTGGCCATCGCCCGCGCGCTGTGCATGGAGCCGGAGATCATGCTTTTCGATGAGCCGACGTCCGCGCTCGATCCCGAGCTCATCAACGAGGTGGTGGATGTGATGGAGCGTCTGGCCAATGAGGGCATGACCATGGTGGTGGTGACGCATGAGATGCACTTCGCGCGCGACGTGGCGGATAGAGTCATCTTCATGGCCGACGGCGCCTGGGTGGAGATCGCGCCGCCCGATGAGCTTTTCACCAACCCCAAAGAGCCTCGCACCCGTCAGTTCCTCGCGCATCTTTTGTGACGGTCGCGGGGTCACCGCGCGGGCGAGAAACAGTTCTTTTTCGTCAAAATGCGCAAA
>JAADII010000102.1:0-12644 GCA_013151415.1 Chloroflexota bacterium | reverse complement strand
CAAATAATCACTAATCGCCATATAATTGCAGGATATGCGAAAAAATCTCAGAAAACGCCGCATTCGCGGTAATAGAAAAATAGAGTCGGGTTTGGGGCCGCGGGCGCAGCCGCGGCTGAACGTGCTCGATGATGAGCAGATGGCCCGAATCCACGAAAGTTCGCTTCATATTCTGGCCACGGTGGGCGTGCGGGTGGACTCGCCCAAAGCGCGTCAAATCTTCGAGCAGGCCATCGGTCGGGCGAGCGAGGATGATCGGGTGCGCATCCCGCGCGAGCTGGTGGAGGAGGCCATCGCCCAGGCCCCCGCTCATGTGGATGTTTACGACCGCCGCGGGGAGTTCGCCTTTCGCGTGGGCGATGGAGCGGCCACGCGCTTTGGCATTGGCGTGACCGCGCTCTTCTATCAGGACCCGCTCACCGACAGGGTGACGCCCTTCGCGCGCGAGCACATGAAGATGATGACGCGGTTGGGAAACCGGCTGTCGAGCTTCGACCTGGTGTCTACGGTGGGCATTGTGCAGGATGTGGCGCCGGAGGTTTCCGACCTGTACGCAACCCTGGAGATGATCGCGAACACGGTCAAGCCGTTGGTCATCCTGGTCTCCGATGAAGAGCGTTACGCGAATGTGCTCAACATGGCCGAGCATCTGCACGGTGATCTGGCCGAGCGTCCCTTCATCGTGCCCTATTTCAACCCCGTCAGCCCCCTGGTGATGAACGAGGGCACGACCGACAAGATGTTCGACACCATCGAACGCGGGATGCCTTTCATCTATTCCAATTATGGCATGGCCGGCGCGTCCACGCCCATCACGGCCGCGGGGACGCTGGCGCTGCTCAATGCCGAATTGCTGGCCGGCCTGACCTGGAGCCAGTTGCTGAAGCCGGGGACGCCGGTGATTTTGGGCTGCCTGCCCGCGTTCTTCGATATGCGAGGCATGGGGAGCTTTTACGACGTGCACAGTTATCTGGTCAACTTGGCCTGCGCGGAGCTGATGGCGCGTTATCGTCTGCCGCATATCGGTTCTTCGGGAAGCGGCCTGGGTTGGGGGCCGGATCTCATCGCCGCGGGGCATCAGTGGATGAATCATCTCATCGCGGTCATGGGCAAGGTGGGCCTGGCGCCTTTTGTGGGCGATAATTTCGATTCCAAGGCGTTTTCGCCCGCGCTCGCGGTCTACGCCAACGAAGTCATCGCCCAGGCGCGGCGCATGGCCGAGGGGTTCCCGCTCGACGATGACGCGCTGGCCCTGAATGAAATCGCGGCCGTTGGCCCGGGCGGCAATTTTCTCACCTCGCCCCTCACGCTCCGACATTTTCGCGACGCCTACTTCAGCAGCGACATCTGGCCCAACCTGAGCCTCGAGGCCTGGCAAGAGCGCAACCGACCGCGACCCATCGAGATGTTGCGCGACTACACGCAAGACCTCCTCGCCCAACTGCAACCGCCCGACGACCACGCGGACCTCATGGCCCGCGGCGAGGCGTTTATCGCCGCGTTATAGAACCCAAGCCTGGATTAGACCAAACGACCATCGTCCTATCGTCTGCTCCTCTGTGTTCACTGCCACAGCCGTGTTTCGTCCTATTCAAACTTTCGTCGCCTGACATAAGACACTGAGAGGAAAAACCATGCAAATCACCGTGCTCGGCGCGGGCCTGGTGGGCCGCGCGATCGTCAAAGACCTCGCCCAAGACGCGAACTTCCAGGTCACCGTTATCGACATCAACCAGCGCGCCCTGAACCAACTCGAGGCCGAAGCCCCGGTCAAAGGCGTTCAGGCCGATCTGTTGGAGCGCGAGCGCATCCCCGCGCTCATCGCGGACGCGGATCTGGTGGTGTGCGCGGCGCCCGGCTTCATGGGCTTTCAGACCCTGGCGAAGATCATCGAGGCGGGCAAGGATGTGGTGGACATCTCCTTTTTCAGCGAAGACCCCTTCGCGCTGGACGAATTGGCCAAAGAGAAAGGCGTCACCGCGATTGTGGATTGCGGCGTGGCGCCGGGCCTGTCCAACATTATCGCGGGCTATGTGCAGACGCAGCTCGACCGCGTGGAGCGCTATCTTTGCTATGTGGGCGGGCTGCCCCAGGTGCGGCGCTGGCCCTATGAATATAAGGCCGTGTTCTCGCCCGCCGATGTGCTGGAGGAATACACGCGTCCGGCCCGGTTTGTGGAATTCGGTCGGGAGGTGGTGCGGCCCGCGCTCTCCGATGTCGAGCTCATCGACCTGCCCGGCGTGGACACGCTGGAGGCCTTCAACACCGATGGCCTGCGCACGCTGATCAAGACGCTGGACGCGCCGTTCATGAAAGAAAAGACCCTGCGCTATCCCGGCCACGCCAACCTGATGCGGGCTTTTCGCGAGAGCGGCTTTTTCAATGATGAGCCGATAGAGGTGGACGGTCAGCGGGTTAGACCCATTAGCCTGACTTCGAAATTGCTCTTCGACCAGTGGAAATTGCAGCCGGGCGAGGAGGACTTCACGGTCATGCGCGTGATTGTGGAGGGAGAGCGCCGCGGCGAAAGGGTGCGCTACACTTACGATCTGCTGGATCGATACGATCGCGAGACCAACACCACCTCTATGGCCCGCACCACCGGCTACACCTGCACCATCGCCGCGCGTCAGGTTGCGAGCAAACTCTTCACCGAAAAAGGCGTCCGCCCGCCCGAATTCCTGGGCCGCACGCCCGGCTCTTTCGAAGATTTTCTGGTCGAATACGCCAAACGAGGCATTCACTTGCAAGAAAGCATCACATCCATCAGTTAGCGATAAAAAAACAGGCTGTACGCGGGGCGGCCCGCCGACGCCGATGAAAGCGACGGACGCCGCGATAGAACGACGAGTGAACGCTGGAAAGCGACAACTTCAACGCTTTATCGGCCATAATCTCATCGTGCATCGGCCTGAGTGGCTGAATGGCGACGAATTCTGTTAGAATAAGACGTTTCTCTCAGGCCGCGATCCCCGCCCGAGTGCGCCAACGCCCATAGATGGCGAGGCGTCGAGACAAAAGAAGGAGACCGCCTCATGCTCATCCTTCTTTATAGGCGGGACGCCCCCAAAAGAACTCCACACATTCACGAGGTGACTTTTTGAGTGCGACAGGCGTTTATGGAGACGTCCTTCACAACGGCGGAAAGACCTTCCTTGCCACCGCCTCATCCTCAATGGGCTATTTCGCCCAGCCCATCCGCATTATTCGTCAATACCAATGGGAAGACCTTCGGCCTGATTTCGTCGCCGGCCTGACGGTGGCCATTGTCTCGCTGCCTCAGGCCATTGTTTTCGCTTTCATCGCCGGTCTGCCGCCGGCCATGGGCTTATACGGGATCATCGTTGGCTCAATCGTCGGCGCGCTGTGGGGTTCTTCCCGACATATGCATTCCGGCCCCACCAATACATCGTCGCTGCTTACGCTCTCGGTGGTCATGAGCGTGGCGGTTGTGGGCACACCCGAGTTTGCGGCCGCGGCCGGCTTGTTGGCGCTGATGGTGGGGGTGTTTCGTCTGGTGGTGGGCGTGGCCCGACTGGGCATGCTGGCCAACTTTGTCTCCGACGCGGTGATTGTCGGGTTCACCGCAGGCGCGGGCATTCTCATCGCCATTAATCAATTGCCGCATCTTTTGGGACTGCACCTTGAACGCAGCCCCAACTTTTTGGGCACCCTGGAACAGATCGGCGTGCATCTTCCTGAAGTGCATACGGCCAGCCTGATCATTGGGGTGGGCTCCATGTTGGTGATTGTGTTGTTACGTCGCATCAACCCCAAACTACCCGGCCCGCTCATCGCCATGGTCTTGGCCGCTTTGGCGGTGGGGTTTTATCATCTCGATCAACAGGGGGTGGTGGTCATTGGCGAGTTGCCGCGCGGCCTGCCGCCCCTTGCCTCGATTCCCGTCACCAATTGGGATCTCATCGGCAAACTGTCCACCGGCGCGCTGGCCATCGGCGCCATCGGATTGGTGGAGGCCACCTCCATCTCCCGCTCCATCGCCAGCCTCACGGGGCAGCGCCTGGACAGCAACCAAGAGTTCGTCGGCCAGGGGTTGGCCTGCATCGCCTGCGGCCTCTTCTCAGGATATGTGTCATCGGCTTCGTTCAACCGCTCGGCCGTGAATCTTCAGGCCGGGGCGCGAACGCAGGTGGCCGCCGCGCTTTCGGGGGTCTTGGTGCTTACGGCCATGATCGCGCTGGCGCCTTACGCCGCGCTATTGCCGCGAGCGGCCCTGGCCGGCGTGTTGATGATCATTGCTTATCGCATGGTCGACCGTCAGGAAATCATTCGTTTGCTGCATGGCGGTCGGGGCGACGCCGTGATCATGGTGGCCACCTTACTCGCCACCTTGCTGTTGCCGCTGGAATTCGCCGTGTTGGTGGGCATTTTCATGTCATTGGGACGCTACATCCTGCGCACCAGCATGCCCACCGTGTTGCCCGTGTTGCCAGACGACCAATTCAAACATCTCTATTATCAGCCGGACAAGCCTCAGTGCCCTCAGTTGGCCGTCATCGAAATACAGGGCGATCTTTATTTCGGCGCGGTGAATCATGTGGAGGAAGTCATACTGGAAAACATGAACCGCCATCCCGGGCAAATTTATCTGTTGTTGCGCATGCAGAATGTCCATCTCATCGATATTAGCGGCATTCATATGCTGGAATCGATTGTGCACACCTATCGCGAAACCGGCGGCGATGTGTTCTTTGTCAAAGTTCGTCCTTATGTTTTCGAACGCATGAAACTCTTGGGGTTTCTAGACCGGGTGGGTGAGGATCACTTTTTGGAAGAAGATGAGGCCATTTCCCATATCTTCTATCGCGTGCTGGATCCGGTGGTCTGCATCTATGAATGCGAGACCCGCGCGTTCGCCGAATGTCAGAATTTGCCTCGCCCCAGCGGGCACATGGAGTTGCCCTCACCCACGCCGGCCGATATCGAGGATGTGCGCTGGCTAAAGCCAACCGAGCTTTATCAGATGTTGCGCAAACCCAACCCGCCATTGGTCATTGATGTGCGAGAGCCTCGCGAATATCGCAAGAGCCACATCCCCCAGGCCAAAAACGCCCCTCTTTCCAAACTGCTGCAAAAACCCATCGACCTGCCCAAAGATCGCCCTATTGTGCTCACATGTCGCACATCGCGACGCAGCCGTCGCGCGGCCTACCTGCTCAAGCAACGCGGCCATCAAAATCTCGCCATCTTGGATGGGGGCATGGTGGCCTGGGAAAATGCCGAGCTGCTGACCGCGGTTGACGAATCGCCATTTTATGGATAAGTGATGCGCATTCTATTTATCACCGGCGAATATCCTCCCATGCAAGGGGGCGTGGCCGATTACACGCGAGCGCTGGCGCGAGCGCTGACGGACCAGGGCGCGCAAGTGGCGGTGTTCACATCACAGGCCGCGCGCGAGGCGCCCAAAGACGCCGGGATCGAGGTTTACGCGCGAGCCAAGGGATGGGGCTGGCGAACCTGGCGGGTTTTGAACGCCGTGGTGGAGCGCTGGCGCCCTGACATCGCCCACATTCAATACCAGACGGCCGCCTATCATATGCATCCGGCCATCAACCTCTGGCCTCGTTTTCATCGTCATCCGACCGCGGCCGTCACCTTTCACGACTTGCGAGAACCCTATCTCTTCCCCAAAGCGCATCCTTTACGACGTTGGGTCACCCATACATTGGCCAAAAGCGCGGCTCTTGCCATCACAACGAACCCGGAGGATACGGCTGCGCTGCGCGCCGCGCGAGGCGATGTGGTGGAAATTCCTATCGGCAGCAATATTCCTTGCGCGCCTCCAGCCGATTTCGAACGGGCGCGCTGGCGAGCCCGGTGGCATGCGCCCGCGAACGCCGCGCTCATCGCCTATTTTGGCTTTCTCAACGCCAGCAAGGGCGGCAAGACCCTGATCGATGTTTTGGCCATGCTGGTGGAGCAGGGGCGCGACGCGCATTTACTCATGATCGGCGGCCGCGTGGGCGCTTCGGACCCCACCAATGATGCCTATCTCCAACAAGTCGAGGCGCATATCGCCGCGAAAGGTCTACGCGAACGCGTGCATTGGACCGACCATCTCCCGCCAGAGCAAGTTTCGGCCGCGTTTCTAGCCTCGGACCTGGTTCTATTGCCCTATCGAGACGGCGTCTCTTATCGCCGCGGCAGTTTTATGGCCGCGCTCGAACATGGCCGCGCCGTCGTCACCACGCCCCCGCGCGTGGCCTATCCCGACCTCATCCCCGGCCATACATTACTCCTGGCCCCGGCCGACGACATTCCCGCGCTGACGCGAGCGGTTGCGAGCATTCTCGACAACCCCACCCTGCGCCAACGACTGGAAAGCAATGCTCGCGAGCTCGCCCGCCGTTTTACCTGGGATCGCATCGCCGAGCGCAGTTTGATGGAATACGAACGCGTTTTACGAGGTCGATAGTAAGAACGCATGGCAAGAACGAATTCGACAAGAGCGAGAACGCGCCAAGCGAAAGCGGATTGGGATTTCAGGGCTTTTGGCCAATAAAAGCAAAAGGCGCGCCTCCTACGACCGGAACGCCGTAAGACCGCGCGCCATTGGATAATGATGGGCCTGGATGCACCTATTTCCTCATGCGCTTATCCGCACTGTGCAAACCTGCGTGAACCTGAAGAAAGAAAATAGAAAACTGCAACTTCCGCTCCAAGGCTGAAAAGACATCAATCGCCGTATGTGCGAATGAAGTTGACCACATGCCAGATCTGCTCTTCGTCCAACGTCTCGCCCCAGGCGGGCATGCCCGTTCCTTCGACGCCGTTCTGAATGATATAGAACAAAGCGCCGTCACTAAGCACCTGGACATGATCCTCATGCAGGTTGGCCGGAGGGGGATCAAAAGCCGCGGCCGCGGGGCCGTCGCCCTGGCCCGAGTCGCCATGACAAGCCGCGCAGTTGGCGGCGTAAATATCGCGGCCAAGGGCGATGCTTTCATCGTTGGCGTCGATGGGATTGGGAACCGCGGCCGCATCGGCAGGCACATCCGAGCTTCCGCCCGCGTGGTCTTCCGAAGCTTCATCATGCTCCTGGCCTTCTCCATCGCGCTCTTCCGCGTGATCGTTGCTCTCCACGGGCGCGTCGTTGGTCATCGATTCGGTTTCCACTGCGGGCGCGGCGTCGGCCTTTTTGGTCTGCACCTCCACAGAGGGCGAACCGCCGCTGCAAGCAGACAGCACCAACATGAAAAACAAGCCAAGTGCGAAGATGATCACATATGTTTTACGCATGGGAGACTCCTCCAGAACGTTTTAGGATGGTTGCCATTTTGGATTCTCCCTTACTTTATCCCCTCCCATGCGTTTTTTCTAGGGACAACGCGCCCCAATTTCATGGGACATTTGTCCCCTAGGCCTCATCCAGGCTGGCGAGGCCGCGACGAAGCGCGACCAACGCGGCCTGAGTGCGATTGCGCACATGCAGCTTTTCGAAGATCACGGTCAGCCGGTTGCGCACCGTCTTTTCTGACAAGCTCAGTCGAAGTGCAATGTCTTGATTGTCCAGACCTTGGGCCACCAGGCGCAAGATATCCAGCTCGCGCTCGGTGAGCGAGGTGAGATTATCGCTCTCTTCACCCTCCAATTGCCCTTGCAACCGTCGAAACTCCTCCATCATCTTCAGGGCGATGGCCGAATCGAGCAGCGCTTCGCCCGCAGCCACAGCCCGGATCGCGCGCAACAGCTCTTCGCTATCCGCATCCTTGAGAAGATAAGCTCGCGCGCCAGCCTTGATGGCTTCGAATACATATTGATCCTGGCGATATATGGTGAGCACGATGATGCCAATCTCAGGATTGTGCGCGGTGATATGACGCGTGGCCTGAACGCCGTCCATCACCGGCATGTTGATGTCCATGATGATCACATCAGGTTGGAGCAACGCGGCCAGCCGTCGGGCCTCCTCGCCATTGGTGGCCTGCCCCACCACGGTCATATCTGGCTCGGCCTCGCATATCTGGCTCAAGCCCTGACGCACCATGGTGTGGTCATCGACAATCACAAGACGGATCTGCTTCATGCCTCGCTCTCCTCAATCGGCACCTCCACCAACACGCGAGCGCCGAGACCGGGTTTGCTCTCGATGCTGAGAGCGCCTCCCACAGCCTCGACTCGCTCGCGCATCTGACGCAGCCCCACCTTGGTCGCGCGTTCACTCCATACGCGATCGGGGTCGAAACCAACGCCATCATCCCATATTTCGAGACGGCACGTTTGCTCGTCCACAGCGAGCGTCACCTGCGCGCGCTGAGCCTGCGCGTGTTTCGCCACATTGTTCAGGCCTTCCTGGACTACGCGAAACAACATCGGCGCCAACGAATCGGGCGCATTGGCCGGGCTGCCCGCCACCTCAAAGCCAATTTCCAAACCGGTCTGTTCGCCAAAGCCCCGAATATAGCGACGCATGGCCTCCTCGAGCCCCAACTCATCCAATTCTAAAGGTCGCAAAGCGAAAATGGTGCGACGCACTTCGGCGATGCCGGCCTGAACTGTCCGCTTCAGTTCTCGTAGTTCGCGCTCGGCTTCTTCGGCGTCGGTTTTAATGAGCTTACGGATGAGATCCAGCTTAAGCCCAAGAAAATAAAGGCTTTGGGCCAGGCCGTCATGCAGATCGCGAGCGATGCGCGCGCGTTCTTCATTCAACAAGGCCTGGCGAGCTTTACGCGGGCTGATGTCGCGCAGAATGACCGAAGCGCCCCTTTCGCGGCCGGTTTGATCTCGCAATGGCGTGCGCGTCAACTCGACCGGCAGCGTGCGCCCCGTTTTCGTCACAACGGTGGTCTCGAACTGATGAAGCGGTCGCGTCGGGTCGGCCAGCCACTGAGGCTGGCTGACCCTGGTCATATCGGTGACAAAAAGACGCGCCAACGACCTGCCGATCATCTCCTCGGCGCGATACCCCAAAATACGCTCCGCCGCCCTGTTCCAGGTGAGAATCATGTTTTTACGGTCCACACTCAAGATGGCGTCGGCTGAAGCCGCGATGATGCTGGCCAGGTGGTGCTCCTGAGCGCGGGCTTTCTGTTCGATGACTTCTTTTTCGCGTAGCCATTTTCCGATAAACCCCAACGTCACCCATGTCACCACCGGCCCAACCACACTATAAAAGGCAACCTCCACCATGGTGTGCGCGGCGTCGCCCACAGCATCATGAATAAAAGAGGTGAAACCCAGCTGATAAAGCAACACCAGCGCGGCGATGATGACGGGAAGCGCCCACCGCAGCCAGCGCACGCGCTCATCGACCGACGCCTCTCGCCATCGACGCCACATCAGGCCAAATTCTCCACTTCTCTGGGAATGACGCCAATCCATTCAATACTCATATTTTCCACACGCTCTGTTCGCGTCGAGGGAAACGATCGTTGCCGCATCATGTCGTCCACGGCCCACCGCTGTTTTCAAGACAATCTGACGGCGGGCTGGTCAGCGCCGAAGCCGAAATGAAAAGGAGCAAAGACCGGGGAGGGGAGCGGTCGAACCAGCGCCCCGGTCCTCCATCTATTTCAAAGGAAAAACCTGAAACAAAAACCATCATAGACGAGCGATTCCCCGCTTGTCAAGACGAACGCCGTCCGCAGGCGCATTCCTCGCGCCTATATCTGCAAAATCGAAAAAAGTGAGTAAAATAAGAAACGCCTGAATCGCTGTCGCAATCCGTCCTCAACAAAGCGGGTTGGATGAACAAAGGCGCACGAGAGTTGCTCTTTTCTCTTCAAAATCTCGAGCACCAACCATGACCCGACCATCCACCCAACCGGCCGAGCGCGTGGCGCATTTTCCGCCCACGGTCTTCGCCGAATTCACGGCCCTGGCCATCGAGCACAAGGCCGTGAATCTGGGCCAGGGGTTCCCCAATTTCCCCGCGCCCGATTTCGTGAAAGAGGCTGCGCGCCGCGCCATTGCCGAAGATTACAACCAATACACGCGTTATGGCGGCCATCTTCCCCTGGTCGAGGCGTTGGCCGCGCAGGCCGAGCTCGATTTCAAGCGCCCCATCGATCCCTTGAACGAGATTCAGGTCACGGCCGGCGCGACCGCGGGGCTGTTCGCGGCCTGCCAGGCCCTGTTGGAGCCGGGGGATGAGGCCATCCTGTTCGAGCCGTTTTACGACGCCTACCCCGCTGACGTGACCATGGCCGGGGGCGTCCCTCGCTTCGTTCCCCTACGACCACAGAGCGACGGCCACTGGGCCTATGACCCCGACGAGCTGGCCGCGGCCTTCTCCCCGCGCACCCGGCTTCTCTTCCTCAACACGCCGCACAATCCCACCGGCAAGCTTTTTTCGCCGCAGGAACTGGCCGAAATCGCGGAGCTTTGCCAGAAATACGATGTGATCGTGCTCGCGGACGAGGTGTACGAACGCATGACGTTCGATGGCTTGCCCATGCATCGCATCGCCAACCTGCCCGGCATGTGGGAGCGCACCATCAGCATGGGGTCGGCCGGCAAGACGTTTTCGGTTACGGGTTGGAAGGTGGGGTGGTGCATCGGCCCGCGGCATCTTATCGCCGCGGTGCGCGCGGCCTATCAGTGGATCACCTTTTGCGTGAGCACGCCCTTGCAGCAGGCCACGGCCGAGGCCGTGCGCGAGGCCCCGCGACTGGGCTATTACGAGACCCTGGCCTCGCAATTCCAAAGCAAACGCGACCGTTTGCGCCGCGCGCTCGCCGCGACCGGATTCCGCCCTCTCAGTCCGCAAGGGACCTATTTCATCATCGCCGATACGTCGGCCTTCGATTTTCCCGACGACGTGAGCTTCTGCCGCTGGCTCACCGCGGAAGTCGGCGTCGCGGCCATTCCGCCCAGCGCGTTCTACAGCAAACCCCACAAACACCTGGCTCGTCACCTGGCCCGTTTCTGCTTCTCCAAAACCGACGAAGAGCTCGACCTGGCCGCAGAGAGGTTGAAACGCGTGAGCAACCTGGGTTGAAAATGTTGGTGTTGAGAGAGTGGATGTTAGATATTGAGATATTGGATACTGGATATTGGGTATTGAGGTCTTTGGTGAAGTTTGTTTTGATAGCGATATATCCAATACCAAATATCAAAATATCCAATATCAAATACCCCAATACCAATCCTTACGGAGCTGCGCCATGCTATCCCAAGCCCCGACCTATGATGAACTGATCCGCGCCTTTCGCTGGGACATCCCCGAAACCTACAACATCGGCGTGGATGTATGCGACAAATGGGCCGACGCGGAACCGGATCGGCTCGCGCTTATCCATCTCCGCAATGACGGCGGGGTGGAGGAGTACGCGTTCGCGGACATGAAACGCCTCTCCAACCAGACGGCCCACATGCTGGCCGCGCACGGCGTGGGCCGCGGAGACCGCGTGGGCGTGCTCTTGCCGCAAGCCCCGGAAACGGGCTATGTGCATGTGGCCATCTACAAGCTGGGGGCCATCGCCGTGCCTTTGTTCACCCTGTTTGGAGTCGAGGCGCTGGCCTATCGGCTGCAAAACAGCGGCGCCAGGGCCATCGTCACTAACCACGAGGGCGCGGCCAAGATCGAGCAAATCCGCGACGAGCTGCCCGATCTGGACATCGTGTTCGACATCGAGGGAGGCGGCCCCGGAAGGATCGATTTCCACGCCGAGCGCGAGCAATATCCCGCCCAATTCGAGCCGGTGGACACCCTGGCCGATGATCCGGTTCTGATTATCTACACTTCGGGCACCACCGGCCCGCCCAAAGGCGCGCTGCACGCGCATCGCACGCTTCTGGGTCATCTTCCCGGCGTGGAAATGTCGCACGATTTCTTCCCCCAACCCGGCGACCGCATCTGGACGCCCGCGGATTGGGCCTGGATCGGCGGTCTGTACGATGTGCTCATGCCGGCCTGGCATCATGGCGTTACCGTGGTCTCGCACCGGTTCGCCAAGTTCGATCCCGAAGCCGCGTTCCGGCTCATCGCGGATTTCGAGGTGCGCAACGCGTTTTTGCCGCCCACAGCCTTGAAGATGATGCGAACCGTCGTCAACCCGGAAAAACGCTGGCGTTATCACATGCGCTCCATCGCCAGCGGCGGCGAGACATTGGGCGCGGAGCTTCTGGATTGGGGCCGCAAGACCTTCGGCCTGACCATCAACGAATTCTACGGCCAGACCGAATGCAATATGATTGTTTCATCTTGCGCGGCTATCATGCCCGCCAAACCCGGCATCATGGGGCGGCCGGTTCCCGGGCACGAGCTGGCCATCATCGACGAAGCCGGCCATCCGCTCCCCAACGGCGAATTGGGCCAAATCGCGGTCAAGCGCCCCGATCCGGTCATGTTTTTAGAGTATTGGCGCAATCCCCAGGCCACGCGCGACAAGTTCATCGGCGATTGGCTGCTGACCGGCGACATGGGCGTCATGGATGACGAGGGTTACATTCGTTTTGTGGGTCGCAACGACGATGTGATCATCAGCGCGGGCTATCGCATCGGCCCCGGCGAGATCGAAGATTGTTTGATGGGTCATCCCGCGGTGAAGATGGCGGCCGCGGTGGGCGTTCCCGATGAAACGCGCAATGAGATCGTGAAAGCGTTCATCATCTTGCAAGAGGGCTACGAACCCGACGACGCGCTCGTAAAGGATATACAGAGCTATGTCAAGACTCGT
>JAADII010000106.1 GCA_013151415.1 Chloroflexota bacterium | reverse complement strand
TGGCGGTGCGGCCGGCCACGCTGGTGATGTTGGGCACGCAATAATGGATGATTCCCTCGGCCACATAGGTGGGCGCGCCATGATTGGTGGGACGGCTCGTCTCCGAACAACCGCCCTGATCGATGCTCACATCCACGAACAGGCTACGCGGCCTCATGCTGCGTAGGTGTTCGCGCGTGAGCACAATGGGCGTGCGCTGGCCCGGCACATGCACCGCGCCGATGAGCGCATCCGCGAAGCGAACCACCTTGCGCAAATTGTAATCGGTCGCGGCCATGGTGACCGCGCGACCGTCCAACAGCGCGTCGGCTCGCTGCAACGCGCGCGGGTTGATGTCCAACAGATAGACCGAGGCGCGATTGCCCACCAGCGCCCGCGCCGCGGTGACGCCGAACGCGCCCGCGCCCAGAATGATCACCTCGGCCGGCGGCACGGTGGGGCAACCGGCCAGGGCCACCCCGCGACCTCCCTCGTCGCTTTGCATGAATCGCCCCACGATTTGTGGGATAAGGCGTCCGGCCAGCGCGCTCATAGTCTGCAACACGGGCAGCCGCTCGTCCTCATCTTGCACTGTTTCCCAGGCAATGGCGCACGCGCCGCGCTCGCGTAAAAGCTGAATTTTGTCGCGCCGTCCCGCGGCCAGGTGCAGGAATCCCGTCAGGATCTGGCCTTCGTGGATCAGTTCCAGGTCTTCGAGCAGGGGCCGCGACACGCGCAAGATGAGCCGACCCCGCGCGTGGGCTTCCTCCCGGCTGTAGACGATGCGCGCGCCCGCGGCGCGATACGCGTCGTCGTCGAAGCCCGCGCCCTTGCCCGCGTCCCGCTCCACATAGACGCGATGCCCGGCCTTCACCAGCATCTCGACCCCGGCCGGCGTCAGGGCCACGCGCCATTCGTAAGGTCGCGTCTCGCGCGGAATACTGATGTCCATTGCTCAAACGTTCCTTGTCTAGGAAAACTTGCCCTCGACGAGCAGACCAAAGGACGATAGGACGAAAATAGACCATGAAATTGAGGCGTCATACACCTTTTATCGTCTGTCTTGGTCTATTTTCGTCCATGTTCGTCCCGCTGTTTGTTGAAATAGGGCGAGATGGCTCGCTATGGCCGCCAGAAAGTCGCGCATCGGATGAATCAAGGAAGAAAATTTGTCAAATTCGTTTAATTCGTGTCAAAAAAGACCTGAGCCGACGGCCAAAAAGCTCATGCGGGCGGTTGAAAGGCCCAAACGGTCATGCTGCCGTAGATGAAAGCCACAACGCCGATCACCACCGCTATCCAGGCCAGAGCTTTACGATAGTCGAACGCGCGCTCGAAATCGGTGATGACCACATACGCGCCCGTCAAAGCATGAATGAGCACGAAGAAAAGAAAAGCGATGTCGATGGCCTTCCATACAGGATTTTGCAACCTCACCAGGATATTGTCAAAGTTGATGTGGAAAGGCGGGTAATGCACGACGATCATGTGGATGGTGAGGAATATTAGCAATGCGATGGCGCTGATGCGCTGCATCTGAAAAACGCGCATAGTTGCCTCCTGAGTAGAGACGAGGGTTCACTTAACGGAAGTCATTTTGAAGGCGGAGTTTCCCGGCGCAAGAGCCAGACGATAAGACGATATATACGAACCACGCCCTCCTCACGACGCGGTCTCCAACATGAAGAGGAAAATGGGCACGCCGCCGGCGATGACCAAAATCGTGGCCACGACTATCACGGCGTAGAACATGCTCTTGCGATATTCGGTCACATCGAAATAGTGAACGATGAGCAAACGAATGCCGTCCAGCGCGTGATAGACCACGGCCGCAAGCAGGGCGATCTCCGCCAGCTTGAAAATGGGCGTTTGCACCGCATTGAGTCGAGCATTGAAAGCCTCCGGCCCCGCGTTGACCGAACCAATGACCAGAATATGGAGAAACAGGTAGATCACCAACGCCACGCCCGTCAGGCGGCGCAGGAAAAAGCTGATGAAACCGGTGGTTTTATACATGGGCTTGCTCCTTAATCAGAGATATTGGGGTATTAGGTATTGGGGTATTAGATATTTGATATTGAGAGTATCCAATATCCTAATATCCAATATCCAGTATTCAGGGAATCGGCTCGTTGAGATGTTTTTGACGTTCACGGCGAGCCTGCTCATATTTCTGGCGTTTCTGGGCCAGCTTGCGCAAGGTCTCGATGGCCTGAGTGGGGTTCAGGCCCTTGGGACAGGCGTCGATGCAGTTGAAAATGGTGTGGCAACGATAGACGCCGTCCGCGCCGCTCACCTCGGCCAGGCGTTCGGCCGGGGCCGCGTCGCGCGGATCGAGCACGCGCATGAACGCCTTGAGCAGCGCATGAGGGCCAATGTATTTCTTGTTCAGGCCGATGACCGCGCACGAGGAATAGCAGGCCCCGCACATGATGCACGTCTCTGCGTTGTTCAGCGCGTGCACCTCTTCAGGGCTCATGCGAAATTCCTTTTCCGGGATGTCATCCGGCGGGATCAACCAGGGCTTCACCCGCAGATATTCCTCCCAAAACGTGGTGCGATCCACCACCAGGTCTTTGATAATGGGCAAGTAAGGCAAGGGCCGGATGGTCACGCGGCCGTGCTTGTCGATCTCGTTTTTCAAGGGCGTCTTACAGGCCAGGGTGTTGCGACCGTTGATGTTCATGGCGCAACTGCCGCAAATCGCGTGTCGGCACGAACGCCGAAAGGTGACGCCGCCATCCTGGTGCGTCTTGATCTCGTGCAGCGCATCCAACACCGTCATTCCCTGCACCAGCTCCACCTGATATTCCTGCATGTGCGGTTTGGCGTCGGCGTCGGGATTGAAGCGCTGAATGCGCACGGTTACGGTGCGTCGATTATTGTTAGCCATGTTCGATCACTCCTTCAATACTTCCGCTCCTGCGGCGGGAAACGATCCCAGAAGATGGTCACGTCTTTGTAGCTGAGTTCGGGTCGCCCATCCTCGCCTTTGCGGGCCAGGGTGTGCTTGAGCCAGTTTTCGTCATCTCGTTTGGGATAGTCGGTGCGCGCGTGCGCGCCGCGGCTCTCGGTGCGATTCAGCGCGCCCGTCACAATGACCTCGCTGAATGTGAGCAAGTGCTTGGTTTCCAGCGCGGCCAGCAAATCGGTGTTGAACCGACGGCTCTTGTCCATGACGCGAGCGTGTTTGAAGCGCTCCTGAAGCTCGCGCACATCCTTCAAGGCCCGTTTTAGCTTCTCATCGTCGCGGAAAATGCCGCAGTTCGCGGTCATGGTCGCCTTCAGTTCCTGGGCGATGTCCTCCACCAGCTCTTTGCCGGGATTGTCCAGCATCTCCTGGATCATGCGACGATTGCGCTCGGCCGGATCGCCCGTCACAGGATGAAGCTTGGCGCCGTTCTTGATGAACTCGGCGATGGCGTAGCCGGCGCGGCGGCCAAAGACCGAGGCCTCCAGCAGGCTGTTCGTGCCCAACCGATTGGCCCCGTGCACACTGACGCAGGCCACCTCGCCCGCGGCGTAGAAGCCCACGATGGGCGTCCCTTGCGCATCGGCGATGACCTGACCGTTGTTGTCGGTGGGAATGCCGCCCATGCTGTAATGCGCGGTGGGCTGGATGGGAACCGGCTCTTCGATGGGATCCACGCCAGCGAAATCGATGGCCAGCTCGCGCACCTGCGGCAACCGCTCCATGATCTTCTCCCGGCCCAGATGCCGCAAATCCAACCAGATGGCCTGACCATCCTCCATCACGCCCCGGCCTTCGTCGATCTCCCGCTGCTCCGAGCGGCTGACCAGGTCGCGGGGGGCCAGCTCCATCTTATCGGGCGCGTACTTCTCCATGAAGCGCTCGCCATCCTTGTTGAGCAGATAACCGCCCTCCCCGCGGCAAGCCTCGCTCATGAGAATGCCGTGGCGATAGAGGCCGGTGGGATGGAACTGCACAAATTCCATGTCCATCAAAGGCGCGCCGGCATCGTAGGCGATGGCCACGCCGTCGCCCGTGTTCGCGAACGCGTTCGAGGTGATCTTGAAGGCGCGGCCATAACCGCCCGTCGCGAACATCACGGCCTTGGCCCGTAGCAAATGCACCTCGCCCGTAAGGATGTTGATGGCCACCACCCCGCGAACAATGTTGTCCTCGATGATCACATCCATCACATACCATTCACTGTAAAACTTGACCCCATGTTTCAGGGCCTGTTCATGAATGGTGTGCAGCAAGACGTGACCCGTCCAGTCGGCCGCGAAATTGGCCCGCGGCGCGCTGTGTCCGCCAAAGCGGCGCTGCGCGATGCGACCATCGGGCGTGCGACTGAACACACAACCCATGTGTTCGTACTGATAGATGACGTCGATGGCGTCGTTGACCAGGATTTCGATGGCGTCCTGATCACCCAACCAGTCCGACCCTTTGATGGTGTCGAACATGTGAAGTTCGGGGCTATCCACCGGCTCTTCGCCTTCGGGGATTTGCTCCAGAGGGCCGCGCGGCCCTGTGCCGGCCACGGGACGGACGTTGTTGAGCGCGGCCGCGATGCCGCCCTGAGCCGCACCGCTATGGGAGCGCAGCGGATGCAATTTCGACAGCACCGCCACATCCCGGACGCCCTGCTCCGCAGCAATCATGGCCGCCCAACTACCCGCAAGCCCCGCGCCGACGATGATGACATCGTGTGTTATGGCGTCGGAATTCGTCATTGGACTCCTCGCGTGAAAAGAGTTGTTTCTGAATGAAGTCAAAAGAACTTATCAAGAGAGATTTGCATGTGCAAATTGAGCCATGCTATACGATTGTACCCCCCTTGCACCGGCCCTGCACTGACCTAGATCAGGTTTCATCTAAACAAATCGAAAACGCTGTGGTACAATGATTTCGTAAGCGCCGCCGTTTCCTTATATCATCTAAGGGAAGCCTGACATGAAGTATGACATTGCACTCAAAGAAATGCTGCGGTTGTGCAAATGACTAAGACCCAACTTCAAAACGCGCTTGAACGCGTCATCGTGGTGTTGGTGCAGCCGCGCAGTTCGGATAATATTGGCGGGGTGGTGCGGGCCATGAAGAACATGGGGCTCAAGCGGCTGCGCGTGGTCAACCCTTTCACCTTCGAGATCGACCGCATCCAATCGGTCGCTCACCGCAGCGCGGATTTCGTGAAGCGCATCGAGCTTTACGATGATCTGCGCCAGGCGCTGGCCGATGTGACTTTGGTGGTATCCACCAGCAGCCGACGCCGCGAGTTGGGGCCGCGCATCGGCACGCCCAAATCTCTGGCTCCTGAAATCCTGGCTCACGCGCAGGTTGGGAATCCGGCCATTCTCTTTGGCCGCGAGGATTTTGGTTTGCCCAGCGACATTGTCACCCGCAGTCATTACCAGATGGTCATCCCCACCGATCCCGCTTACCCCTCCCTCAACCTGGCTCAGGCCGTGTTGCTGGTGGCCTATGAACTGCGTCAGGCCGCTTTGGGCGACCGCCCGCCCGACGAATTCCTGCCTCGCATCGACCCGCGCGATCCACCCGCGACCGAAGCCGAATTCAACGCGGCCGTCGAATCCATTCTCGAGGTGCTGGATCGGGCCGGATTCTTCAAACCGGGGCAAGAACCGGCCAAACGCATCAAAATCGACCGACTTCTGCGCCGAACCCATCCCACCTCGTCCGAAGCGGGGCTTCTGCGGGCCATGGGATATGTGCTGGGGAAAGCGATTCGAAGAAGAACCGATTGAACAAAAGCGCGTGAAGGCCGCGCATGCGCGTCTTTAGGGAGCGCACGGCTCGCGGGCCATTCCAGGCGGCTCGACGCGGGAGCGCAAAACAACATTTCACCAAAATCCAAATGCGTCCAAGCGCTGCGCCCAATTGACTTACATCCCGTCTCCGTGCTACAGTTCCCGAGGTCACTTTCCCAGTGCGCGAAGCCTGGAAACATCACCGAATAAGCGTATTCATTACGCGAAATCAGAAATACCTGGATGGCCATAAATCACGCCGCGACATATCATCTGACCATACATCCCGGCCCATGACCTCATCGAAACCTCTCGTCATCTTCATGCCTTCGGGCCGTCGCGCGCGGGTGGAGCCGGGCGTTTCCCTGCTCGAGGCCGCGCGGGGCATGGGCGTGGAAATCGAAAGCATCTGCGCCGGTCGGCTCACTTGCGGCAAGTGCAAGGTTCGCATCGAGGAGGGGGTCTTTCCCAAGCATGGACTGACCTCGAGCAACGACCATCTCACGCCGGCCTCGCAGGCCGAACGCGAGTTGCTGGCGAAGATGGGCGACGCGGATTGCCGTCTGGCCTGCTCGGCCTATGTGCAGGGCGATGTGCTTGTGTTCGTGCCTGAAGAAAGCCGCGCTCATAAGCAGATCATTCGCAAATCGGCCACCGAGCGGGTCATCGAAGTGAAACCGGCCGTGCGCGAGGTGTATGTCGAGGTGGACAAAGCCCGGTTGGGCGAACATCGCGGGGATTGGGGACGTTTGCAAGATGCATTGGCCGAAGAATGGGGCCTGACCGATCTACGCATCGATCTTCCCGCACTGCGCAAGCTGCAACCCGCGCTGCGCCAGGGCGACCACAAGCTCACGGTCGTCCTCTGGCAAGATCGCGAGGTCATCGATCTGCATCCCGGTTATCACGAAGGCGCGTATGGCCTGGCCGTAGATGTGGGCAGCACCACCGTGGCCGCGTATCTGTGTGATTTGCGCACAGGCGAATTGCTGGCCACCGAGTCGATGATGAATCCGCAGGTGGTCTATGGCGAAGACCTGATGAGCCGCATCTCCTACGCCATGATGCACGCCGACGGCGTGGAAAAGATGCACAAGGCCATCATCGAGGCCATGAACAAGCTGACCGCGCGCGTGGCCAAGACCGCGGGCGTGGCCCGACGCAACATCTACGAAGCCGTCATCGTGGGCAACACGACCATGATGCACCTCTTTTTGGGTCTCGACCCGCGTGAATTGGGCGGCGCGCCCTTCGCCCTGGCCAACCGCGACGGCATGGACATCAAGGCCCGCGACCTGGGATTGCGCTTCCACGCCGGAGCCAATGTGCATATTCTTCCCGCGGAGGCGGGGCATGTGGGCGCGGATAATGTGGGCGTGTTGCTGGCCGAAACGCCCCATCTCCATGACGAAATTTCGCTAATTGTGGATGTGGGAACCAACGCCGAGATCGTGCTGGGCAACCGCGAACGCCTGTTCAGCGCGTCTAGCCCCACCGGTCCTGCGTTCGAGGGCGCGCAGATCACCCACGGCATGAGGGCCGCGGCCGGCGCGATCGAGCGCGTGCGTATCGACCCCGTCACCAAGACGCCCCGTTTCAAGGTCATCGGCGAGGAGCGCTGGTCGGACGAATGGCCCGACGATCCGGACGAGGGGGCCGAATTTCAGCCCAAACAATTGGCCGCGGGCATTTGCGGCTCGGGCGTCATCGAAGCCGTGGCCGAGATGTTCCTGGCCGGAATCATTCGGCCCGATGGCCGATTCGAGCCGGATTTGAAGAGCGAGCGCGTGGTGTGGGATGGCGTCCGACCCGCCTATGTGTTGGCCACGGCCAACCAAACCGCCACCCGCGAGCCCATCCTGGTGACTCAGGAGGATGTGCGCAACATTCAGCTTGCCAAGGCCGCGCTCTATGCCGGAGCCAAGCTGCTCATGAATCGCGCCGGCGTGAACGAGGTGGAGCGCATTGTGCTGGCCGGTGCGTTCGGCAGTTATATCGATCCCAAGCATGCCATGATCCTGGGCCTTATCCCCGATTGCGAGTTGGATCGAGTCTACGCGGTGGGCAATGCGGCCGGCGACGGCGCGCGCATCGCGCTGCTCAATCGCGACAAACGCATCGAGGCCCAGCGCATCGTCGAACGCATTCGTTACATCGAGACGGCCGTCGATCCCGAGTTTCAGGAGGAGTTCGTGGCCGCGATCCACATCCCCCATGCTTCCGATTCCTTCCCCCATCTCGCTCACATCCTCCCCGACCCGCCGAAGCCCTCCCGATCAAGAAATGGTAAAAATAGAAAAAGAAGAAAAAACAGGCAAATAGCAAATCACGGCGGCTAATAGCGATGAATTCAGCCGAATTATTATGTATTTGCAAGCATACTAATCCGCCCTTGCTTTAGTATGCTTTTGAGCTACACGCAAAAATCAGGAACTTCCGCTGTTTGTCCTCTACGAGATAACGACGCACTTTATCAATGCGCATTCACCCCAACTATGACGTCATCACCTCGTTATCCTATCGATCAAGAAGCCCATTCTTTTTCAATCGGTGAGTCCATGTTGGCTTTCAATTCTGTGATTTCCTTATACCATGCAGTCGCATCCTCCTGCGCCAGCTTTGGGCGATCATGCCAACGACGAGCGAATTCGCGAGCCGTCATAGGTCTTTCGGTTGGCGTCAATTGAGCCACCACCACTCCGTTTTCTGTAAGCAAATAGGACCGCTTTTTATGGTATACGCGAGCAACGATCTCGGTGAAGCGTCGAGCGGCTTCATTTACGGTAAGAGTATGCGCCATAATATCCGTCCATTGAACCGGCCTTGATCAGTATATACGGTATAACCATAACCCAATAGTTGTGAACTGTCAACACAATCGTCCAACACAAAGAGAGGTGTCAAAGACAATCATGTCCATTGAAACCGTTGTCAAATCTCCCACGAAAACCGTCGTTATCGGCCCCGACCGTCCCTTTGTCATTATTGGCGAGCGCATCAATCCCACGGGTCGAAAAAAACTGGCCGCGGAAATGCTGGCCGGCGACTTCAGCCGCGTGCGCAACGACGCCATCGCCCAGGTGCAGGCCGGCGCGCAGATTTTGGATGTGAACGCGGGCCTGGGCGTGGCCAATCCTCATGAAATCGAGCCGGAAGTCATGAAAGAGGCCATCCGCGTGGTGCAAGACGTGGTGGATGTCCCCATTAGCATCGACTCGTCGGTCGTGCCCGCGCTCAAGGCCGGATTGGAAGTGGCGCAAGGCAAGCCCATTGTCAACTCAGTCACGGGCGAGGAGGAGCGCATGGAGGCCGTGTTCCCGTTGGTGGCCGAGTATGGCGCGGTGGTGATCGCCATTTCCAACGACGAAAGCGGCATTTCCTACGACCCTGATGTGCGTTTCGCGGTGGCCAAGCGCATTGTCGAGCGGGCCGAAGCGTATGGCATCCCACGCGAGGATGTGCTGGTGGACCCACTGGTGATGCCGGCCGGCGCGGTGCAAGGCGCGGGCAAGCAAGTGTTCGACATCGTGCGTCGAGTGCGCGAGGAGCTGGGCTGCAACACGGTGTGCGGCGCGTCCAACGTTTCTTTTGGCTTGCCCAACCGCAAGGCCGTCAACGCCTATTTCGTGAGCATGCTCATCGCTGCGGGCATGCCCTGCGCGATCACGAATCCTCTGGAACCGGCCATCCTCGAGGCCATCCGCGCGGCCGACATGCTTATGGGCCACGACGAAAACTGCACCAACTGGATTCTGTTGCAGCGCCAAAAGGCCGCGGCCGAAGGCGGCGAAAGCGCGGAAGCGCGGCCGGCCCGCCGCCGCCGCTCGCGGCGAGCATGATGGCGACCAAACCCCGGAACTAAGACGCCCCCCACCTACATATCGTTTGCCAGGTGGGGGGCTCTCATAATAAAATACCTAATGCGGTTGCAAGGAAAACGCTTTGTTCGCATGAGCATTTTTGCCGTTGAGGAAAATCATGCAAGTTTATCGAGTCGAAACCATGGTTTTAGACAATCGAACACTTGTGATCAAGGGATTGCCTTTCGAGGCTGGCGAAGAAGTCGAAGTCATTGTGCGGAGACGTGAAGAATCTAAGAAACGTCATCAGCGCTACCCGTTGAGGGGCGCGCCTATTCGCTATGAAAAGCCATTCGAAAGCGTAGCCGAAACTGAGTGGGAAGCACTACAATGATTGTGCTCGATACACATATTTGGGTATGGTGGGTGCATGGTGATAAACGCTTAACGCGCACCCAAATTGCGGCCATAGAGGCCAATGAAATGGACATGATCGGAGTAAGCGCCATTTCGTGTTGGGAGATAGCCAAACTGGTGGAGTACGATCGACTTGAGCTTCCCTGCTCATTGGAAGATTGGTTCGCGGATGCTCTCGGCTATCCCGGCATTCGCTTGCTAAATCTCACACCGGAGATAGCCATCGAATCCACGCGCTTGCCGAACCGATTTCATGGTGACTCCGCGGATCAAATCATCGTGGCGACGGCGCGCGTGTATGGATGTCCACTGGTCACGTCCGATGCCAAAATTCTTGCTTATCCATACGTTGAGACTCTGAAGTAATCTGTGTCTTCCACCTTCTCTCTCTTCCGAAAGATCCTCATTGCCAATCGCGGAGAGATTGCAGTGCGCATCATCCGCGCTTGCCAGGAGATGGGCATCCGCACGGTCGCCGTCTATTCCGAGGCCGACGCCGGCAGTCTGCACACGACCCTGGCCAATGAGGCGGTCTTTATCGGCCCCGCGCCGCCGCCTGAGTCATATCTGCGCGGGCAGGCCATCATAGAAGCGGCTTTGGAACGGGGATGCGACGCGGTGCATCCGGGCTACGGCTTCCTGGCCGAGAATGCGGATTTCGCGGAAGCTGTGCGCGCGGCCGGGCTGACGTTCATCGGGCCGGGGGCCGAGGCCATGCGCATCATGGGTTCTAAGATCGCCAGTCGGCGCATGATGGAGCAGGCCGGCGTGCCTGTCATCCCCGGTTATCATCCGCATGAAAAAGAACCCGACGCCCAGGTGACCGAGTTATTGGCCGCGGCCAGGGCCATCGGTTGCCCTATTCTGGTCAAGGCCAGCGCGGGGGGCGGAGGCAAAGGGATGCGCATCGTGGAGCGGGCCGAGGACTTGCCCGCGGCCATCGAATCGGCTCAGCGCGAAGCCCTGAACGCGTTCGGCGACCCCACCATCTATCTGGAAAAACTCATCTCCCGCCCCCGCCATGTCGAGTTCCAGGTGCTGGCCGACCATCACGGTCAGGTGATCCATCTGTTCGAGCGCGAGTGCTCCATCCAGCGCCGACATCAGAAAATCATCGAGGAGACGCCCTCCCCTGCCCTAACGCCCGAATTGCGGGCGCGCATGGGCGAAGCCGCGGTGGCCGCGGCGCGGGCTGTAAACTACGCCAACGCGGGCACGGTCGAATTCCTGCTGGATGATGAGGGCCGTTTCTATTTCCTGGAGATGAACACGCGCTTGCAGGTGGAGCATCCCATCACCGAACTGGTGACAGGCGTGGACCTGCTCAAGGCGCAGATTCGCATCGCCGCGGGCCGACCAATCCCCTGGTCTCAAGAGAATGTCGAGCAAAGGGGACACGCCATCGAATGCCGCATCTATGCCGAAGACCCGGCCAACCAGTTTTTGCCCTCCACCGGCCGCGTGCTGCGGGCCGTGGAGCCAGTGGGGCCGGGCGTGCGCGTGGATGCAGGCGTGATCACGGGTGACGAAATCAGCATTTATTATGACCCAATGATAGCCAAACTGATCGTATTGGGCGAAGACCGGGCCGATGCGGTGCGCAAGATGGATTGGGCGCTTTCGCAATACGTCATCTTGGGCGTGACCACGAACATTCCCTTTTTGCGGGCCGTGGTGCAGCATCCGGCCTTCGTCGCCGGCGATCTTTCCACCGATTTCATCGAGCGCCACCTGGCCAACTGGACGCCCGAGCCATCGCCCATACCCGATGAAGCCCTCATCGCTGGGGCTATGCTCGATCTTAGCGGCGGGAGCATGACCATTCCTCCGCCTTCAAGCTCGACTAACGGCGATCCTTATAGCGCCTGGAATGTGCTCGATTCCTTTCGTATTGGAGACGTTCGGAGCTAAGGCATGGAATTTCGTTACGCGTCGCCCCAGGGCGAAATCACTGTGCAATTGGAGCCAAGCGAACACGGCTACAGCGTGGTCGTCCTTCGTCCAGACCGCGAGCCGGTCACTTATAAAGTGGACCTGCGGCGTCCTGAGCCAGGCCGCGTGCTCTTATGTTTTGACGACCATCACGTGAGCGCGTATGTGGCCCGCGATGGCCATATGCGTTATGTGGCTTTGTACGGCGAAAGCTGGCGTTTGGAGCCGCCCAAACCGCGCGGTCGCGGCGCGAGCGAAACAGGCGGCGGTTTGAGCGCGTCTATGCCGGGCAAGGTGCTCGATGTGTTGGTAAGCGAGGGCGAAGAAGTGAAGGCCGGGACGCCGTTGGTGTTGTTGGAGGCCATGAAGATGGAGTTGCGCATTGTCGCGCCCCAAGATGGCGTGGTTCATCGCCTACGCGTGCAACCGGGCGCTGTGGTGGCGCAGGGGGAGACGTTGGTGGAGTTGAGATAAGCCCATGTTTGACGTAGAAACCAAGACCGGCTATACTTAAGGGCGTGTATGAATACGCCTTCGGGGCGTAGCGCAGGCCGGTAGCGCGCTTGGTTTGGGGCCAAGAGGTCGCCGGTTCGAATCCGGCCGCCCCGACTACAGCTTTGCGGGCGTGGTGTAGCGGTAACACTAGGGCCTTCCAAGCCCTCGTCACGGGTTCGAATCCCGTCGCCCGCTTTAGATGGAAGGTGATCGTCGCTCAAAAACGAGGGTCGCCTAATGTCTTGGGGCCTTAGCTCAAGTGGTTAGAGCAGCGGTCTCATAAACCGCCGGTTCCCGGTTCGAGCCCGGGAGGCCCCACTGTGTTTTCTGACCGCTCCTCACGCCTTATCATTAGTGAGAGCCATGATCGGGAGCAGCGTTTTATGAACATAAGCGATCTGACCACGGCACCCATCAATAGTTTGACCTTGCTCAAGCGCGATCGAACGGCGCTTCTTTTGCATGATGTGAGCGGCGCATTGGCGGTGGAGGGGGATTTATCCACCGAACTTTACGGCGTGGCCGATAATGGCGATGCATTGATCCCCATGCGCATAAAACCCAAACCCTGGAGCAGCGCCAGAGCCACCTATCGCGCCCAAACCGTCCTAATCCGAGACCATTTCCCCGGAACGCAATATTTATTGGTGGTGACCTCCGGTGACGAAGAAGGGGAGCAAACCCTGATATTGCGCGATGACAATGGCGAAGTGACGCTGCCAGTGCGGGTGCTTGAGCCGGTGCGCCGCAATCGGTTGGCCACATTTTTTGGCACGCACCAGGCCTGGAGCATGTCTCAAAGCCTGTTCCCTTTTCATGGCTTGAAGGGATGGAGCGACGGAGGCCCCGTCATCGAGATGTATCATGAAGACATGGCGCGTTGGGGCATTGGCGCATATCAGCCTCATTGGGGCCTGCAATTGCAAGAGGGGCAGATATGGGCGTCGACTATGGCGCAGTTTTGGGATCCTCAGACCGATGTGTTCGAACCGCCGCCCGAGGTGACCGAGCTTTTGCAGCGCTTTTTGGCGGGTGAAAACGCACCATTATTGGCGGCGTTCATTCAAAATATCGGGCGCACTATTTACGGCAACCCCAGTCGTTTCAGGCTGGACGGCTATAACCTTGATGATCCGGGTTGGTCCGACGCGGCTCGGCGGTTTTATGCGGCCATAGTCGCCTGGGGCGAACGGAACGGTTTTGCCGACAAATTGTGGATTCATATCGATGAACCCCCCATCAACTATCGACAATTGTGCGAAGAGCAATTGCCTGAGTGTTGGGAATTGGATGAAGACATTGGCGCGGAGGCCAAAAGGGTGGTGCGCATTATCGAAGCCGCTCGTTCGGCCGGCCTGAGAGTGGGGCCCACGACCACGGGCGGCGTGTCTCGCAAACTCTTCCTCGACGCGGCCAACCCAAACCAGCTCTGGTTTGTCGGCGATCCCCGTTACCAACAATACTGGTATCATTACAACGTGGAGCGGGATAAACCGACCATGGAGGAGGAGCGACACGGGGTCTATCATGTGCTTTTCGACGGATACAACCTCGATGGTTCGACCCTCGATGTGTTGCAACTGGGATTCACGACCTGGGCCGCCAATTTGAACAGCTTGCTCTACTGGGCGTGTTTGATCATGGCTGATGAGAAAACGCCCAATGTATGGATCAAACAAGAGCAGCAATGGAATGGCCGATGCGGCGTCGCCTTTTATTACCCGCCCTCAGGCGCCGAGCCTCCCATCGGCGTTATTGGCTCAGTGACCCCATCTCTGCGCGTGGCCGCATTGAGCGAGGCCATTCGCATCCATGCGCTTTGCGTTGCGGCCGAAGAAAAGGTGGGGCGCAAAGCCGTGGAAGCGCTTGTGAGCGGCGTGGTGGGGCCAGATTTGATCTGGGAATGGAGCAACGACGCCCAAGCATACCAGACAGTTTTGGCCACATTGCTGCAATACATTGAAAAGGGATTGCCCCCATTGGAAGAGATTTTGCGCACGGCCGCGCAGCAGGCTCAATGCATTTATCTCAACCCTGAAGCTGCGCTGCAAAAGGCTATCTTTCGGGATAATTACGTGCCCACGTCCAACGAATTCGACCTGGAGTACGAGGGTGAAAAGTATATTGCCCAGCGGGCCGAACATTTGGTCAAGGGCGAGCCGCGCGTGTACTATGTCAAAGTTCCCGAATGGGGCAATGTGCAGTGGGTTCCGGCCATCTGGGTTGCAAACGATGGCGCATAGACCCCAACCAACTTTGAAATTTGTCCCTGGTCGTCCATGTTCGTCGCGCCCGCGCGGTGAAGCCGTTCGCCCGCGCGCGTTTCACCCAAACTGGAACAATGTGCAACAGGAGTTCATCCGTGATCACGAGAAAGGAGCGTCAAGCGTCTCCGCTTCTGGATGATTATCCCATCATTTACGAAACCGACGTGGCCTGGGGCGAGATGGACGCGTTCCAACATGTCAACAATGTGGTGTATTTTCGCTATTTCGAGAGCGCGCGCTTGAAATATTTCGAGCGCACCTCCATGCTCCAGGAAATGGAGGAAACCGGCGTTGGCCCTATTCTGCACAGCATTGGCTGTCGATTTCGTTTTCCGCTCACCTATCCCGACCGCATTCAGGTGGGCGTGCGCGTCTTGACGCTGGGCGAGGATCGGCTCACGCTTCATCATCGCGTGGTGAGCGAACGACATCAGCGCATCGCGGCCGAGGGAGAGGGCATTGTAGTCATGTATGACTATCGAAACAACCGCAAAGCGCGGCTTTCGCTCACTTTGCGCTCGGCCATTGCCGAGCTGGAAGGCTGGTGAGACTCTTCTCTGCAACCGCTTTTGTAGGCGATTGGGGGCGCGCTTTGTAGGCGCCGCGGCTTCACATCACTATGAGGAAACCGTCTCGAGGCGCGCCTCGAGAATGCGCCGCGCCATTTCCCATTGGTGCGGTTTATCGATATCCATGCCCAGATCGGCGTAAGGAGAGGGCATGGCCCGCGCTTCACATTGCATCAACCGCGACGCCACCTCCTCCGCATCCTTGAGTGAGAGTCGCCGAAACAAAAATTTGAGCACCACGCGAAAACCGGCCAAACGAATTTGTTGAAACGCGTTCTTGCGCCGCTCCAACAACCCGCGAATCAACGACTCATTGTTATGGGCCACTGAAAGCCGCGCCAAATAAAGATCACCGCCGCAGAATCGACCTTCCACCAGGGGCACATACGAACGTCCAGACCCGGGAAACTGGCTCTCCATAACCTGCGCCTCCACCAGGGAATAAAACAAGTCGCCGCCGCGTTGCTCGCACGCGTCGAGAAACCACTGCACCGTGCTGGGTTTGAGCAAAGGAATATCAGCCGACGCGCCAACCGCATATTCGGCATCCGGTCGCTTCTCTTGAATAGCTCGCACGCCCGCCATAATATTATCGAAATGACCCGCTTGATTGGGGGCATACGTCACTTCCTGACCAAAATCGACGCCATCCGACTCGCTCATGCCGACGATGAAAATGTCATCGATGCGGCCGCTCTCTTGTAAGGCCTTCACCACCCAATACACCATGGGCTTGCCGGCAATGGGCAACAGAGCCTTGCGCTCCATACCCATAGCCGCGGCCAGAGGATCGGGTTTATGGGGGGAATAGCCAGCTAAAATCAGCGCAGGATAAGTTTTCATAAGGCCCTCTTACAAACATTTTTGTGGAGAAAAACTACGCAATACGCACTACGTAGCGCATGGATTCCTTTGTCTCTAGAAATCCATTATAATAGACAAACCGAGTCTGACGAAAAACAGCTTCGCTCCCGAGGCTCGTGTTCGCGTCAGGCGCCTTGAGACAGCCCACTTATGCGAAACAAAACGTTTTTTCTCCTCTTTCTCTTTTTGCTTTTGGCGAGCTCATCCGGCTCTAAAGCGGCCGCGCCGGATGCTCCTTATCCGGTGATCACTTTGGGAAAATCGGTGAGCCCATCGGTGGTGCAAGGGGGGCAAACCGTTAAATACACCATCACGCTCACCAACAACGGCGACGTGGACGGATTGGGCGTTCAGGTGGTCGATCTGTTGCCACCAGGATTCACTTACAAATGGGGCAGCAGTCGCGTTTATTACAACGGGATACTGGCTTCATCCGCCAATCCCTCGGTGAGCGGACGAAGCCTCACCTGGTCAGGCCTAAGCGTGCCGGCTCGTCGCGGAGACTCCTACTTCGGCATCAACACCTTCATCCAGGACAAATGCAACGACACCAATGTGTTGATCTCGCAGCTCAACTGGAGTGCAAACCTGATCGGTTGGGGGGGCTGGGTGAAACAGTTGCTGCCCGGAATCACCACCGATTGGCAAGAAGCGCCGCAATGCTATAAAGATTTCGTCAACGAAGCATACAATCGCGGGCTCAAGCCGGTCATTCGGTTGGCGGGCGCGCATGCCGGCTCATATTGGCACAAACCTCCCGCCGATGGCCAACTGAATTACCAAAGTTACGCCTGGGCCTTGGGGCGCGTGGTGAACAGTTTGCCCAAACGCGACGGACATAAGCTTTATATTCAAATTTGGAACGAACCAAACCTGGACACCGAGTGGGGCATGGCGCCCAACGCCCGCGAATACGCCACCTTTTTGGTTCAGGCCTACGACGCCATCAAAGCCTACAACGACCCGCGAGTGGTGGTGCTCAACGCGCCGCTCTCACCGGGCGCGAATATCAAGCCCGACGCTTTCATGCGCGCCATGTTCGACCAGGTCCCCGCCGCCCTCTGGAAATGGGATATTTGGGGCTCACACGCCTACCCAGGCAATCATCCACCGGAATATAACCTTCACCAGGGCACGGCCACGCATGGATGGTCCACCATTGACTCTTACCGCAAAGAGCTGAGCATTCTCGCACAATATGGCCGCCCCAACGTTAAAGTGCTGCTTTCAGAAACAGGTCATAATCTGGGAAACAACGCTTTTGCGTTCGAGGGATACCCCCCCATCGACGAAAACAATCGCGCGGACTACATGAAACGCAGTTTTCGAGATTACTGGTCGGCCTGGCCCGAAGTCATCGGCGTCGCGCCCTTCGAACTCAACGATCCCTTGCAACGCCCCGAATGGTTGGCCTGGGATTGGGTCTATTCGGGCGGCTTGGGTCATCCTCAATATTACGCGGTGGCCGCACTGGATAAAGGAAGCCCCTTTCGCGCTTCGACGTTGACCATCACCTTTCAGGCCATCGCGCCTCACGCCAGCGGCACATTTTACAACAGCGTGAGCGCCAGCGCGAGCAATGCATCCATCGAGGATCGGATCAACGTGGCTCCGGTGGTGGTGCGCACCCCCACGCCAACGCCAACGCCAACCCCCACCCGCACCCCTACGCCCACGCCAACGCCCTCGCCCACTATCACGCCCTCTCCCACCATCACACCCACGCCCACCATTACGCCCTCGCCTTCCAACACGCCCACCATCACGCCAACGCCCACCATTACACCCACACCCACCGTCACACCCACGCCCACC
>JAADII010000063.1 GCA_013151415.1 Chloroflexota bacterium | reverse complement strand
AAACAAAGGTGGATTATGCTGCAACAATACTTTTGTCCATTTTTGTGTTGGCACTGGTGGCTATTAACTATCAGCTCGCAGATCGCTATGATAGGGGCTTAGTCGTATTTTATGGCGTAAACGCAATTATTGTCTCAATATTTGTTGGTCGGATATTGGACAAAATTTTATTTATGCGAAAAAATTTACCAGTAATGGTGGATGAACTTAGCGATGTTTTGTCGAAATTTGAGGTGGTAAAAGATTTTGTGCAGCGTTATCATGAGGAAATGGAGCAAGATGTGCAAACACGATTTCAGCAAAGATGGGATGAGATTCAGGCACAGTATGCGCGTGATCTTAATGAATTAAAGCAACAACTGAATATATTTGTTCAGGAGGTCGAAACCGAAGTCCCTTCGTGGCAGAATTCGTTTTGGCGACATTGGACGCCTGTATCCAAAATGGCTCCTCTCCAACGTATTGGCGCGCTTCATCTAGGAGATACGGCCCTAGAGATGCCCGCACTCTTGCATTTTCCCGGTCCGCGTTCGATTTTACTGAAAGCGCGCGCCGAGACTAGAAAACGGGCAGTCCAGGGAGTGCAATCTTGGTTGCTGCAGTTATTGACCCATCTTCCCCCAGGTCAGGTTCGGTTCACTTTCATCGATCCGGTAGGCTTGGGCCAAAATGTGGCGCCCTTTATGTCGTTGGAGCGTTTTGATAAGCAAATGATCACGCATCAGGCCTGGAGCGAACCTGCTCGGATCGAGCAACGCTTGGCTGAACTCACCGAGCATATGGAGAACGTAATACAGAAATACTTACAAAACAGATTTCCGGCCATTGAGGACTACAATGCCCAAGCAGATGTTCCTGAGGCTTACCGTTTCATTGTGATTTTTGACTTTCCCACCAATTTTACCGAAGATGCTTTGCGGCGGTTGCAAGGCGTCATTGAAAATGGGCCTCGTTGCGGCGTGTTTGCAATTATCCTCGCCGATATGGAAAAGATCGAGGTGCGAGAGCAATCAGCCCGTTTACACGGACTGAATTTGAATATGCTGGAGCGGAATTGTACGGTGATCTCGGGAGCGGATGATCATTTCATTTGGGAAGATGATAATGTTGTCAATTGTACGCTGGAGCTGGACGCGCCGCCTGACAAACAGCTTTTCGAGCATCTCCTCAATTCCATAGGTCGATCGGCTCTAGAAGCCGGCAAAGTGGAAGTTCCTTTCGATAGGATCGCTCCTCCTTTTGACGCATGGTGGACCAGTGACAGTAGGTTTGGCATTCAGACGCCTTTGGGGCCCACCGGAGCAGGAAAATTTCAGGAATTATGTTTGGGTCAAGACACTTCTCAACACGCGCTTGTTGTAGGACGAACCGGTTCGGGCAAGTCGACGCTTCTTCACGTGCTCATCACGAATTTAGCCCTCATTTACAGCCCTGATGAAGTGCAACTTTACCTTGTCGATTTCAAAAAAGGTGTAGAGTTCAAGAGTTATGCAACTTATGCGCTTCCTCATGCTCGCGTGGTGGCTATCGAAAGCGAACGAGAGTTCGGCCTCAGTGTTTTAGGAGGCTTGGACGCCGAACTCAAACGTCGAGGCGAATTCTTCCGAGAAGCGGGTGTAGATCATATTGCGGATTATCGCGAAAGAACGGGTGCGCGTATGCCTCGGATTTTGCTCATTGTGGATGAGTTTCAGGAATTCTTTTCCGAGGACGACAGGGTGGCGAGTCAAGCCGCTCAGATTCTGGACCGTTTGGTGCGTCAAGGGCGGGCCTTTGGCGTACATGTTCTCTTGGGCTCTCAGACATTGGCCGGCGGCTACACCTTGGCCCGCAGCACCATCGATCAGATGGCCGTGCGCATCGCGCTTCAGTGCACCGACGCGGATTCCCGCCTTATCTTGGCCGACGATAACCCCGCGGCGCGACGCCTAACGCGACCCGGTGAAGCCATCTACAATGACACCAATGGTTTGGTGGAAGGCAATCACTTTTTTCAAGTTGCCTGGTTGCCCGATGACGAACGAGAACGTTATTTGAAGCGAATCCAGTTTCTAGGCAAACAACAGGGATACCATTCAACACGTTCCCAAATTGTGTTCGAGGGCAATGCTCCGGCTTTGGTGGCGAATAACATGGCCCTCTCCCAGCTGCTATCGGCTCCTGGTTGGTCTCCGTCCCATGATTCTGTACCCGCCTGGTTGGGTGAGCCAATCGCCATCAAATCACCCACTGCGGCTAACTTTCGACGCCAAACCGGAAGCAATTTAATCATTTTGGGGCGAAACGATGAAGCGGCCATGGGCATGATGCTGATCGCCATCCTTAGCTTTGCGGCCCAATTGCCCCAGGTCCAATTCATCATCCTCGACTTCGCGTCCGTGAATGCATCCTATGCCAAGCTGCTATCGCGTTTAGTCGACGAACTCCCTCATCCGGTGCAATATGGACGACGTCGCCAATTGTCCGATCTTATTGCCCGCGTCGCCGCAGAAGTGGACCGCCGTTTGGGTTTGGATGAGATCGAGCTTCTAAAAGAGCCTTCTATGCACCTGATTATTTTTGGACTCCAACGGGCGCGTGATCTGCGCAGGGCGGAAGACTTCGTGTTTATGGGCGATGTGGATAAAGAACAATCTTCCGACCCGGCTAAACAATTTGCTAGAATCCTTCAGGAAGGGCCCGAAGTGGGTGTGCACACGCTGGCTTGGTGTGATACATACGCAAATCTTGTTCGAACGCTTGAGCCGCGCGTCCTTGAAGAGTTTGAGATGAAAGTGGCAATGCAAATGAGGGAGGAAGATTCTATCAAGTTTATTGGCGAGCCTGTGGCGAACAGGCTCGGTGCATATCGCGCTTATTACTACAACGAGGCGGAAGGTTATTTGGAGAAATTTCGTCCTTATGCACCTCCTCCCAAGCCATGGCTCGACCGGGCGTGGAAGCAGCTTCGAGACAAAGATTCGGTTGAAATGCCTTCTATGCTGAAAAGCTCGGTTCAAGAGGATGTCAGATATGATGATGATTTTTCCCCTATGACATTAAAGCTGTCTTCAAACACCATTGGCAAATACCTTATTCTTGACACTGTTGCAAGCAATCGTGTTGCTACTGTGTATCGAGCTGAGGATCCAACGCTTCATCGAGTGGTGGCCCTCAAAGTCTTGGCCCCTTACTTTACGCGTGATGCCAAATGGGTCCAACGCTTTTATGCCTGGGTTCAGACCGTTTCGCGTTTGGAGCATCCTCACATTGTTGCGGTTTATCATGCCGGTCAACATGATGATCATCTTTATGTGGTTTCTCGTTTTATTGAAGGGAGTTCATTAGCCGACCGACTGAAGCATGATGGACCGCTCACCTGGAATGCAGTAGTGAACTTGCTGGAAGAGATTGCTTCTGCATTGGACTATGCTCATCAACGAGGGGTGCATCATCAAGGTCTGAAGCCCAGCAATATTCTTCTAGATTCTCATGGCGTAGCTCTGGTAACCGACTTTGGTTTCGACGCCATGATTGACGCTCACGCATTGGGCGTGACGATAAGGCGTGACATAACGAGTGCAGCTGCATACATAGCACCCGAAATATGGATGGGAAAGGAAAGTGCGCCACAAACCGACACCTATGCCTTGGGATGCATTCTATATGAAATGGTTATCGGAGAAAAGTATTTTTCCGGTAAAACCACACCAGATGTGATGCAGGCGCATTTCCAACCCCGCGAATTTCCTAATGTTTGGCCAAAAGGCGTGCCGCCGCGTTTGACCGGCGTTTTGAATACGGCATTATCCATTAACGCTGCACTACGTTTTAGAAGTCCTGGGGAAATGGCCAAGGCAGTATCTTCTTTGCCAGAGGACCGGTTAGCAGCACCCTATGCTCTTCTACACCAAGCGATGCGTGCGGGGCATTGGAAGCAGGCCTTGACCTTGATCGATGAGATCAAGTCAATCGATCCCGGTTATCGAGATGTGGTTGGATTAGAGAAACAAGTTCTTGTTGGTATGGAGCAGAGCGCACGACGCGAGCTGGCCGCAATATGGCGGTCTAAGGCCGAAAAGGCATACACTGAAAGGGATTGGCAAGTAGCCAAGTTAGCTATAGAACAGTGGCTCAGACTTATCCCCGAAGATCCTGAGGCGTTAGAACGGAAGGCGGAATTGAGTCATATTAGCAAATGAGCGTGGAAGACTCGGTCAACCTTATCGACACGCCGGCCGCGAGCAAGTTAGGGCTATATCGGGCTTACTTCTATAGCGAAGATGACAGCCGTTTGGAAAAATTCCGCCCCTACGGCCTCCCCTCACCGGACTGGCTCACTTGGGCTGCGGGCCGGCTGAAGAGATGAAAGCGGGAAGGGGAAAACCGCATCACATGATGTTGCGCGCGCAGCACGCGCCATCGGCTGCTTGACAAACGCCCCGCTCATGGCTATGCTGGCCCTGGGACGCGTGGCGCGTAGTCCGCGTGGTCGGCTGCTCGTTTAGGTCGAGCGCTCCCTTGTTTCCTTGATCATATCCAGTCAGGTCTACATGTAAGCACACGGATTCCAGATCATGAACACCATTATTCGCGTCTTGTTTGAAGATAAAGACGTAGTCATTTCCCGCGAAGAGCTTCGGCGATCGGGAATTCGGCCAGGAGAGTACATCACTATCTCCCCGGCCCCTCTCGCCTTGTCCACAGAAATATCGTCCTCTGAGCGGATGAAGCGAATCGAGTCCGTTTTGCGCGCACTTTGGGGCGCGTGGAGTGAGGATGATGAAAAGCGCTTTCGTCGCAAACGCGAGGAGATGTGGAGCACATGGCAGTTTCACAACTGATTATCGATACAGACATTATCATTGATTACTTGCGACGTCGTGCACACGTTCTCGAGTCAGCGCTTCGTCAATATGAATGTGGAATTACCGCTATCACATGGTATGAATTGAATGCAATCCCCACCCATTCACCACGACAGCAACGTTTGCTCGGCGAATTTGGCTCTCTTCTATCGATATATCCATTTGATTTCCAGGCCGCAATTGAAGCAGCGATTGTCTGGCGTCGATTACAGCAGCAAGGTCTCAAAATTGGAGTGCCCGACACCCTTATCGCGGGAATCTGTCTGGCCAATAGTCTCCCTCTTCTCACCAAGAATAGTCAACACTTCAAGCGGATCGATGGACTCGTAGTCCTTACACCAGAGCAGATAGCGCCGGCTTAAAAAGCGTTCAGGTCAAGTTGAGAGCGTCTCAAAAACGCTTTTCGAGTTAGATTGCATGCATAGCCTGTTGATCCGGTAAATCCATCGTCCTATCGTCTCCCTATCCCCCTACCCCATGCTAAAATACTGGCTCGGATTCAATCGCGTTCCCGGCATTGGCCCGAAAAAGTTGCGCGCGCTGCTCGACATCTTCGGAGATGTTCGGGCCGCGTGGGGGGCTTCGGCCGAGCAATTGAAACAGGCCGGGCTGGACCGTCGCTCTTTGAACAATTTGGTCGACGCGCGCAAGAAGCTGGACCTGGACGCGGAAGTGCAACGGTTGCACGCGTCCGGCGTTCGAGTCTTAACATGGGAGGACCCGGACTATCCCGCACGACTGCTAGAAATTCCCGCGCCGCCGCCCGTGCTCTTTGTGCGAGGCGAATTGTCGCCCCAGGATGACTGGGGCGTGGCCGTGGTGGGCACGCGACGGGCCACGACCTATGGTCGCGAGGCCGCGCGACGTCTGGTGGAAGACCTGGCCCGCGCCGGCGTGACCATTGTCAGCGGTCTCGCGCGCGGCATCGACGGCGTGGCCCATCGCACGGCCCTGGAAGTTGGAGGCCGCACCCTGGCCGTCATGGGCAGCGGACTCGATATGGTCTACCCGCCCGAACATCGCAAACTGGCCCGTCAAATATTGGAACAGGGCGCGTGGATCAGCGAGCAGCCGCTGGGCGCGAAACCAGAAGCGCGTAATTTTCCCGCGCGCAACCGCATCATAAGTGGCCTGAGCCGCGGCGTTCTGGTCGTCGAAGGCCGATGGAGCTCGGGTGCGATCATCACGGCCAAATTTGCGTTGGAACAGGGCCGCGACGTGTTCGCCGTTCCCGGCAGCATCCTCTCTCCGGCCAGCGAAGGCCCCAATCGCCTGCTCAAAGAGGGCGCGATCCCCGCGCTTTCGGCCAACGACATCCTCGAAGCCCTAAACTTCACCCAAATCGATCAACACCTGCAAGCGCGGCAGATCTTGCCCGATGATCCGGTCGAGGCCGAGCTTATGTCGCTGCTTTCCCGCGAACCGCGGCATATCGACGAAATTCGTCGCGACATCGACTTGCCCATCCAGGAAGTGAGCAGCGCTCTGACCCTGATGGAGCTCAAGGGACTGGTGCGGCAGGTGGGCGGCATGCACTACGTCGTCGCCCGCGAGCCAGCCCCGGTCTATCACGTAAATTCAGACGATGGACGATGAGACGATAGGACGACGGTCGGCATCGTCTCATCGTCTTTTCGTCTCATCGTCGGCCCATTTGAGGAAGAACCATCGTTTACTAAACAACTCTGGTCTAGCCAAGAAGAGTTGGATTCACAACATCGGACAACCACATGGAAGCCTATTGCGTAAAGTGTAAGACAAAACGAGAAATGCTCAACCCGACGCCCGTGTTCACCAGGACCGGCGCGCCGGGCACGCGCGGGGTGTGCGCGGTGTGCGGAACCAACCTCTTCCGCATGGGCGCGACGCCCGCGCATGAGGGATTGGAGAAGCCAAAACCCGAACCCAAAACCCAAAAGAAAACCACAAAAAAAACGACATCTCGCAGCAAACGGGGCGCGAGCAAGCGCAAATCGTCCGGAAAGAATGGCGCGCGCAAAGGCAAGCTGGTCATCGTCGAGTCGCCCGCCAAGGCGCGCACCGTGGGCAAGTTTCTCGGCCGCGGCTACAGCGTCAAGGCCTCGGTGGGTCATGTGCGCGACCTCTATAAATCGAAGCTTTCGGTGGATGTGGAGCACGATTTCAAGCCGCTCTACATTGTGCCTCGCGACAAGAAGAAAATCGTTCGCGAGCTCAAAGAGGCCGTGGCGGGCGCGGAGGAGGTCTATCTGGCCACCGACCCCGACCGCGAGGGCGAAGCCATCGCCTGGCATGTGGCCGAGGCCGTGGGCCTGGAGCCTGAGCGCACCCGCCGCGTGGTCTTTCACGAGATCACGAAGCGCGCGGTGACCGAGGCCTTTCAGCAGGCGCGCGATATCGACATGAACCTGGTGGACGCACAACAGGCGCGGCGCGTGCTCGACCGGTTGGTGGGCTATCAGGTCAGCCCGCTTTTGTGGCGCAATGTGAAGCGCGGTTTATCGGCCGGTCGCGTGCAATCGGTGGCTTTGCGGCTCATCGTCGAGCGTGAGCGCGAGATTCAGGCCTTTGTGCCCGAGGAGTACTGGTCCATCACCGCGGAGCTGGCCAAGCAAGAGCCGGAGCGTCGCAGTTTCAAAGCCAAGCTCCACCGCATTCGCGGCAAGGAATTCAAAATCGCCACCGGAGAAGAGGCGCACGCGCTGGTGGCCGAGTTGGAGCAAGCCGCGTGGGAGGTGACCAAGGTGAAGCGGGGCGAGCGCAAACGACGCCCCTTCGCGCCGTTCACCACCAGCACGCTCCAACAGGACGCGTCGCGGCGTCTCGGCTTCAATGCCCGGCGCACCATGCGCGTGGCCCAGTCGTTGTACGAAGGCGTAAGGCTGGGCGAGCAGGGCCGGGTGGGTCTCATCACCTATATGCGCACCGACAGCGTCAACGTCTCGCGTGAAGCCCAGGCCCAGGCCAGGGATTACATCCGCGAGCAGTTTGGCGAAGCTTACGCGCCCGCGAAGCCGCCTTTTTATCGCACCAAAGCCCGTTCGGCCCAGGAAGCGCACGAGGCCATTCGCCCCACCTCGGTCATGCGCACGCCCGAGAGCGTCAAGTCTTATCTCAACGACGACCAGTTCAAGCTCTATCAACTGATCTGGCGGCGTTTCGTGGCCAGTCAGATGACCCCGGCTATTTACGACACGCTCACCGTCGAGGTCAAAGCCGGACCCCAGGACGGCCCCAAGCCCTACCTGTTCCGCGCCACTGGCTCTTCTGTGCGTTTTCCAGGCTTCCTCAGGGTCTACGATGTCGCGCGCAGCGAAGAAAACGCCGAGGAAAACGGTCTGGGCATCGACATTCCACCCCTGACCGTGGGCGAGATGCTCGACCTGTTGCAACTGTTGCCCGAACAGCATTTCACTCAACCGCCCCCGCGCTACAGCGAGGCCATGCTGGTCAAAGCGCTGGAGGAATACGGCATTGGCCGACCCTCCACCTACGCCACTATCATCTCCACCATCATCGACCGGGGATATGTCGAGCGCCAAAAACGCCGCTTGCACCCCACCAAACTGGGTTTCGTGGTCAATGATTTGCTGGTGCAACACTTCGACAGCATCTTCGAAGTGGGCTTCACCGCGCGCATGGAAGAGGAATTGGACCGCATCGCCCGCGGAGAAGAGGAATGGGTGGACGTGCTGCGCGAGTTCTACGCGCCTTTCTCGCAATTGGTGAAAGAGGCCGGTGAAAACATGCAGCGCCAGCGCCTGGAGCCGGAAAAAATCGGCGAACCGTGCCCCGAATGCGGCGCAGACCTGGTCTTGCGAGATGGTCGTTACGGTCGTTTCATCGGCTGCTCCAACTATCCCGAATGCAAATACACGCGGCCTTTGGTGGTGGATACGGGCGTCAAGTGCCCCAAGGATGGCGGTCGCATCGTCCAAAAGCGCAGTCGCAAAGGTCGCATCTTCTACGGCTGCGACAACTGGCCCGAATGCGACTTCGTCACCTGGAACCCGCCGCTGAATGTGATCTGTCCTCAGTGCCGGAAGAACATTCTCACCAAAGTGGGCAAGCGCGCGAAATGCGCGGACTCGGAATGCGGTTTCTCCATGCCCCTGGCCGAGGCCGAAAAGCTCGCCAAGGCGGTGAAGGCCGAAGCCTGAGTTTGAAGCCAAGGGCGGACGATGAGACGATGGACGATAGGACAATGCCCCCTCCCCCTCAACCTTAGCCTCAACCTTAACCTTAACCTCCCCTCCCATGCAACCCTATCTCCAGCGCTTTCTCGACTACCTGGCCTATGAGCGCGGCGCCTCGCCTTACACGCTGCGCAATTATGGCCATGAGATAGGCGAATTCATGGCTTTCGCGCAGGCGCGCGGGGTGCGCACATGGGAGGAGGTGGATGCGCGGTTGGTGCGAAGCTGGCTGGCCGAATTGCACCACGCGGGCTATCACCCGGCGTCCATCGCCCGTCGTCTTTATGAACTGCGCTCCTGTTTTCGCTACTTCCAGCGCGAACAATGGGTGGACGATAACCCGGCTGCGCTGGTGCGGACGCCGAAGCTTCCTCAGCGACTTCCCCATTACTTGAGCGTGGAGCAGGTGTTCGATCTGTTGGCCGCGCCCGACATCTCCACGCCGTTGGGCCAGCGCGACGCGGCCATTTTGGAAGTCCTTTACAGCGGCGGCCTGCGCCGCGGCGAGGTGCTGGCCCTACGCATTCAGGATGTCAATCTGCCTGAGGCGCGGTTGCGTGTGCGGGGAAAGGGCGGTAAGATGCGTATGGCGCTCATCGGTCGGCCTGCGGTGTTGGCGTTGTCCCGCTATCTCGAGTCGGGCCGACCCGAACTCCTGGCCAAAAATTCCGCGTCCACTCAACCCGAAGCGCTTTTTCTCAACCACCGCGGTCGTCCCATTGCCTCGGCCAAAACCATCAACAATATCTTGGACAAATATCTGCGCGAGGTCGATCTGCCGCGCGGGGTCACGCCTCATGTGCTCCGCCATTCTTTCGCCACCCATATGTTGGAGGGCGGCGCGGATCTACGCACGGTTCAGGAGTTGTTGGGTCATGCCAGGCTACAAACAACGACGCTGTACACGCATGTCATGCTTCATCATTTGCGCGATGTGGTGAATCAATCTCACCCTGCGGCCCAAAATAGGGCGCTCTCCCCCCAAGACAGGGAATCATGAACGCAACGAACGCCACCAATCGTTCACAATCTGCGTCTTCGTCTCCCTCCAGGGCGCGAAATTTACAGCAGCGACTGGAGACATTCACGCCGCGCGTGCGTTATGCGCTTATCTTTGGCGTCGGCATGCTCATTGGATTGGTGTTGCTGGGATGGGTGCTGTTTCCCGTGCGTTGGACGAATACATACCCTCGCGATCTGCGCCCCGAGTTGCGTGACGATTATTTGGTTATGGTGGCCGATAGCTATGCAATCGAGGGCGATTTGTTGAAGGCGGCCGAACGCATGCAATGGTGGCCTCCAGAACAATGGAATCGTTTGTTGAATTTACAGGCCATGCGTCTGGAAGCGAACAATAAGCACGAAGCCGCCGCACGGGTGCGCACCTTGGCTTCAGATTTATCCACCGCACTGCCGCCTGATCTTGGAGGACGAGTTGCGGCTCAGTCAGGTGCGCTGGGTCTCGAGTTCGGCCGTGAGACCGTGCGCATCGTTTTATGGGTGGGTCTGGCTGTTTTGGCCCTATTCGCTCTGGTTGCGCTCTTCCCTGCGCTACGCGGTCTGAAAGCGTCGCTACAACCGCGGCGCGCCCGTCAAACCTCTCTTTCGCCCAAGCCGCCTCGCGATGTCGATGTGACCGACCCAGCACAGGCCGCGGTCGTGTCCGCGGATGCGGTTCCCGTGCTCACCCCCACGCCTGTGAGCGAAGAGTATGAGGCGTTCGAGGAGATCGAGGAGGAATGGCAAGAACCCTCTGCACCCATTTACGAAGCTCCTGAGGAGGAGGAAGGCGCTCCCACCGAAGCGGAAGCATGGTTTGGCCTGCAACCTGTGACGTGGGTGTTTGATGGCGATCCCGATTACAGCGAATCTGAGCAGATTTCGGAGCGCGACCAGTATTTAGGCGATTTTGGTTTTTCGGTGGGGGAAGTTGCGCGGAGCGAGCCGCATCGCGTACTCACACTCGAGGTGTGGTTGTTCGAAAAGCGAGACCTGCGCGCGGATGCAGTGACGCTGATGCTGCCAGAACTGTATAACGATGAGATTCAGCGCGAAGAGCTGAAGGGTAAGGATGCTCGCCCCATGCCTCTTGAACCGGATAAGCCTCTGCGTTTAGAGACGCAATCTATGGTGTTGGAAGGACGGATCGTCAATGTCATTGAAGGCCCCCAAACCGATGATGGCCCTTCCATTGCCTCGGTGACCATTCATTTGCGCGCCCGCCCGCGATAAACCGACGTTCATGACATAGATCAGGGTTACACTCGCTTTTCTGGGTCGAACAATCGTTGATACTCCTGGATTGCATAACGATCGGTCATGCCAGCCAGGTAGTCGCATACGATGCGATGCAAGCCTTCATCCGATTTCTCGACTTTGCGAAGGGTGTCGGGCGGGAGTTGACGCGGTTCGCGAATGTAGGCCTCGAAGAGATGGGTGAGGATGCGTTCGGCCTTTGCAGCCATGCGCATGACGCGGTAGCTGCGGTAGAAGTTGTCATAAAGATAACGCTTTTGCACCGCATTGGCTTCGGCCAGCTCAGGACTGAATCCGGCCAGGTTATGACCCACCGCGCGTAAATCATCCACCGATTCAATATTGCGTTTTCGTAATTCCGCTTCGGTGTGCTGGATGGCGTCCGTTACTTCGATGCCCACCAATCGGCGAATGATACGCGCGCGCAGCAGCGGATCGAGTCGCCGCGGGAGATAGGGTTCGCCCAATGAATCCATCACCCGCCGCCACAGAGGTTGCTCGGCCAGATCGGCCACATCGAGAATGCCGGCGTAGAGTCCGTCGTCCAGGTCGCTGGTGTTCCAGGCCAACTCGTCGGCGATGTTGGCAAGCTGGCATTCGAGCGTGCCCGCGAGGTGAGGTTCGTAGCCCTCGGCGTTGATCTCATCGTAATCGGTGTCGTGCTTGACCAGCCCCTCGCGCACTTCGTAAGTGAGGTTGAGGCCGGTGAATTGCGGATAGCGGCGCTCCAGTTTCTCCACGATGCGCATGGTCTGGCGCTGGTGGTCGAAGCCGCCGTGATCGGCCATGAGTTCGTTGAGAATATGTTCGCCTGTGTGGCCAAAGGGCGGGTGTCCCAGGTCGTGGGCCAGGCAGATGGCCTCGGTCAGGTCTTCATTCGCGCCCAGCGCGCGGGCTAGGGTGCGGCCCAATTGCGCCACTTCCATGGTGTGGGTCAGTCGCGTGCGGTAGTGGTCGCCTTCGTGATAGACGAAAACCTGCGTTTTATAGGCCAGACGTCGGAACGCGGTGGTGTGCACAATGCGGTCGCGGTCGCGCTGATAGACCGTGCGATATTCGGGTTCTTTATCCGTATGCACGCGGCCGCGCGTGTCCGCGCTCTTCATGCCCCACGGCATGAGCTGGGCCCGTTCGCGCGCTTCCAGTTCTTTTCGGGTGATCATGGGTGACACCTGACGATGAGATGATGGACAGAGGGACAATGGATCGAACTCATTCTATGTGGTCTGTGAACCGATGGCAAATGGACCGGCAAGGAGGGAAGATTTGGAAACGATTTGACATATCTCGTGGAATGTGATAGGAATTCAAGAGGTGGTTTTCATCATATGATGTTCTCTCCCGCAGGAGAGAACAGGAGGTTGTATTATGGCAATCGTTAAAGCCTCAAAAACGGATTTGTTTCGAGAAATCGAGGAGCTTCCGCCTTCATCTTTGGTGGAGTTACATGATTTCATAAGATATTTGAAGTTCAAACAGAAGGAACAAGCGACGCGCGGCTATCGAGAAGAATTGAGGCCCGAACGGGACCCGATTTTACAGGCCATAGGCCTGGCGGATGTCGAGCCGTTCTCCCCTGTCATTGACGATATTCTGTACGGTGAAGCGACATGATACTATTCATCGATACTTGGGGATGGATCAATATCTTCAATCGCAGGGAAAGCCAACATCGTGAGGTCAGCCGCTATTATCAAGATTTACGAAATCGCGGAGCTACAATTGTCACCAGCGACTATGTGCTGGATGAGGTTTACACCTTGCTTTTCAAACGACTTCCCACGGATCTGGCTTCCAATGCTACGAAAATAATAGCGAATGCAATTGATGACGGTTACCTTGATCTGGTGTGGATCACGCCAGACCGATTTGAAACCGCGCGAGAATTGCGCTATAAGTATCAGGATAAGCCGGATATTTCTTTTACCGATTTGACTACGATAGTTGTAATGCGAGAGCTCGGCATCTCAGATATATTAACCGGGGACGCCCATTTCACCCACGTTGGAATGGGTTTCATCCTTCATCCATAAGTAAAAAAAGGTTATCGGCAAAGCTATTTCCTCATCACCTTGGGAGCTATTTCGTGTCCAAGAGCGAATCTACCGTCTATCAATCCCATGTGCGCGTCGAGCGCGTGAAAGGGTCTCTGCGCCGGGCTTATCTTCCGGCCGAAGGACAGCCCATCTGGTTTGGCGTTCATTCCGAGATCGCCGAGCATTATGGCGTGGATATGAGCGTCCACGAAGCCCACGCCACCACCATCGATTATGTGGTGGCCGCGACCGCGGGCTGACTGACCGGAACCTTTGGCGGCGCGCTGGAAGCGCGTCAAATTCCGGCCGGCGAGGGGCGCCTGACCGCGGAAGCCGTGGGTGAAGTGGAAAAAGAGGACAATGTCATGATTCTCAAGCGCATCCACGTGACCTACACATTGCGCGTGGCCGATGAGCATCGCGCCACCGCGCAGCGCGTGCACGGTTTCCACGCTCGGTTCTGTCCCGTCGCGCGCAGCATCGGCGGCAGCGTGGCCATTACGACCGAATTGAGGCTCGAGGAAATCGTTTGATCCATCTGCTTGAGTTGTTGAAGTGGCCCGAATCACATCAATGCCTGAGATCAAAAACAAAATCCAGAAGGGCGCTTTTCGATTCTCCGAACACGCAATCAAAAGAATGATTCAGCGCTTAATCGAGCCATTCGAGAATCGAGGCGTTATGGGATGGCGAAGTGATCGAGGAATATCCTCAGGACAAGTATTCACCAAGTTGTCTCATGTATGGTAAGACGAAATTAGGTCGAGATCTCCATGTTCAAGTTTCTTTGCCGCAGGAGTTGTAATTATTACAGTATATGAGCCGGATCCAGAAGAATGGATCGATTGTCGGATCAGGAGGCAATAAAAATGCAATGCGTCTTTTGTGGAGGAAAAGTTGAGTCGCGACAGGTGACATTTGTCTATGATTATGAGAGTGAATTCTTTTTTGTTGAGAACGTGCCCGCTCAAGTGTGTACGCAGTGCGGGGAGAAATTCTACTCGCCAGAAGTGACCGAACACCTGATTCATTTGGCCAAGACTAGACTCAAACCCACTAAGGTTGTTAAAGTGCCTGTGTTCGAGTACGCTGATCCGGTTTTGTCCTAAGTTCTGTAGATAGGTTCCAGATCGGGGCGTTTGGGAAAAGCGATGAGATGCGCGGGACAGCCGGCGCGGCAGTCGCTGCTTCCAAAACCGGGAGCGGGGATTCGAGCGTCGGGCTGCGCGGCCAACGTCTGAGCCCAGGTGCATTCCAGCCGTTCATCACCCGTGGTCGCATGCCAGGCCACCGGCGAAACCCGCGTGGTTAGTGCGTCGATGTGCCAATGAATGCGCTTTTCGCGGCGAAAATGCCGCGCCAGCCGCGCTCGCAATCCGCCCGGTCCATGAGCCGATCCCACATACGCCAGCCAGCCCGCGGGCAATGTCACCCGGCCCAGCCGCCCCGCCTCGATCTCCATCGCGCGAGGCAAATAAAACAACAACACATAAGTCCCTCCGGCAGCCGGCGCATCTTCAACCATCTCGGAGAACTCGTTATTCGCGTCCTGACTACTTCTTGCGTTTACGTCCGTTGCTCAACCCGCCCGTGATCCAGTAATCCACCAATTTCTTGTCCTCGTCACTGAGGTCGAGCTCCACATCCTCACAACGGGTGAGCACGCTATCGCGGAAGATTTTTGCCAAACCGCGCGGCGTATCGCGCTTGCTAAAACGATGCCCCTTATAAATAATGCCCTTGAGCACAAAGGAGACATCCGCGCGCGAAATGGATTCGCCCTGCTCGATGCATCGATCGCGCACCGATTTCGAGGTGCGGGTGAGATTGTAATTCTGCTCCTTCAGGTCTTCGACAATGGCGCGGAACAGCACTGCATATTGTTGTGGCGTGAGGTCTGGCGTGCCAGTCGCCTGGTGCACCCGTTGGATAAGCTCTTCCAACCCGGGCGGCAGCACCTCTTCCGCGGCTTCCTTGACAGCGCCTGTGGGCGGTTTATGTCGCGCAGGATCATAGATGTAAACCGTTGAGCCGATGGTGGCCAATGCCAGATCGGGGTCGTCTTCGCCCAGCAAAAGCTCTTTGAAGGTGCCCGCCCCGGCCCAACGCGACTCTACAATTTGTGGGCCTAGCTTGTTGATAATTTCATGCGCGACTTTGCTCATGAGCAGCGGCTCGTCCGCTGATTTGAGCATCTTCTTCACCAAATGCATAATGCGGCGGCGAAGCGATTCGTTCTCCACGGTCTTTGTTTCCGACGTTTCCGCGACCGCTTCCGCCTTTTTGCCTTTGCCGGCGCGCGCGGGCAGTCGCACCGTCACTCGCCAGGGATCGCCTTCGGTGATGTGTAGCGCGGGATGCCGCCGCGTCAGATCGGCCGTGAGCGCCCGCAACGAGTAGAAACCCAGCCAGTTGCTGTCGCGACGAAACTCTGGGAAGTTGAGATAGAGTTTGGGCAGGTCGGTGGCCAGGATCTCGCCGTTCGCGCTGGCTTCGGCATAGAGCTTGGCCGCCATCGCGTCGAGCACCTCATCGGGCGCGGTGGGTCCGTGAAGCAGCCCGCCCTCTTCGCCCTCGCCGGTCATGCCCAAGGCGTATTCGATGAACACATCCTCCTGAATCACCAGATTGCAGGCCGCTTTGTAAGCTTCGGACGCCGGGCCGGCCGCCAAGATCACGGTGCGGCGGTCGTGCGAGCGCAGCCGCAAGAGCACCGGCGTAAAATCCGCGTCGCCGGAAAGAATGATGAACTCGTCGAAATGCGTTTCATGCGCCAGCGTGTCTACGATGTCCATCACCATGTAGATGTCGGCGCTATTCTTGCCCTGCGCGGTGAGCGAGGGGCAATCGATGACATTGAAGGCCGAGCGGATGAAATTGGGGCGATAGCGATAAAAGTCGCGAGGGTTCAGATAACAGCGCCGCACCAGGAGCTTTCGCTGCTGAAGCGGCTCCCCATTTTCACCCTTCGCGCGCGGCATGCCCTGCTCCATCCAGGCCACCCATCGCGCGGGGTCGGTCGCGAAACGCTCCGCGGCCGCTTCGTCCAGCTTTTTCAGCCCCAAATAGATGTTGTCGAAATCGACAAAAAGAGCCGTTCGTAAAATGTGTGATTGTTCGTCCATGTTAGAGTTTATCTGCAAAATATGTGCTATGTAATCCTATGGTTGAATTTGCTCCCCGGCTAAAGAGGTGACAGACGATGGGACGATAGGACGGCGGACGACAAAGATGCGTGAGCCTTCTTCTTTGGGAGGAGGTGTTTTTTGTCGCTTAACTGTCTCATCCTCCCACCGTCTGTCAATGTGTGGGTGAATACGCAATCGTAATACTTAACCATCCTTTCTCTTCACGCCCAAGGTGATGCTTTGGCCATCGATCTTGTGCGTCTCGGTGTGTGCGTCTTCTGGCGGCTCCGCGTCCACCAGCGCTTCGCTCAGCGTTTCGGCCTGAATATACTCGGCCCAGATCTCGAACACGCGATCGAGTTCCTCGCTTTCGGTGGCGCGCCAGGTGGTGATGCGATCTGAGATTTCGAAGCCTGCGTTTTTGCGCATGGCCTGAATGCGACGCACGATCTCGCGCGCCAGGCCCTCTTCGCGTAGCTCCGGCGTGATCACCGAATCGATGGCCACCGTCAACACTTTATCCGCGGCCACGGCCAGACCCTCCGCAGGTTGGGTTTGCACCAGCACTTCGTCCGGGCTGAGCGTCACCGCACCCTCATCCAGAGGCGCTTCCACCGATTGGCCCGCGCTCACCCTGCGCGCGACCTGGTCCGCGTCCATCTCGGCCAGCGCGGCCCGCACTTTGGGGAAGTCCTTGCCCAGCTTGGGGCCGAGCAAGCGGTTGTTGGGCAGGATTCGGTAGGTCACCAGATCGCCCGGTTCGGCCACAAATTCCAACGACTTCACGTTGAGTTCATCCGACACGATGTCCGCCAACTCCTGCGAGAGCTCGCGGCGGCCCTCCTGCACGTGCACCAGAGCTCGCGCCAGGGGCTGGCGCACGCGAATGCCGGCGCTGCTGCGCGCGCTCAGGCCCAGGCTGGTGATGCGGCGGGCCAGGGCCATTTGCTCCAGCAGGGTTTCGTCCACCGCGTCGGGGTCGGCCAACGGCCAGTCGGTGTGGTGCACGCTCTCACGCGCGTTTGGCTGCACCGCGCGCACCAGGTTTTGATACATGACCTCGGTGACGAAAGGCAGGATGGGAGCCAGAATGCGCATGAATTTGACCAACACATGGTAGAGCGTCGCGTAAGCCGCGTCCTTGTCAGCGTCGTGTTCGCTCTTCCAGAAGCGGCGTCGGCTGCGACGCACATACCAGTTGGTCAGGTCTTCCAGTAGGTCTGCGATGGCCAGGGTCGCGCCGAAGTAGTCCGAATTTTCCAGGTCGTCCGTGACTTTGGCCGTCACCTGGTTCAGTCGGGCCAGAATCCAGCGGTCGAGGGGGTTGTTGGCTTGGGGGGTAGGGCCCTCGGGAAACGCAGGATCGAATCCATTCTGGTCAGGCGTCCATCCATCCAGCCGCGCGTAGGTGACGAAGAAGTTGTAAACATTCCACAGGGGGATGAGCACCTGGCGGCGGGCGTCGTCTGCGCGGTGATAGCCGAAGAGCAGGTTGTTTTCGGGCTTGTGATTGCAATAGATCCAGCGCATCACATCTACGCCCATTTTGTCCGCGGCCTCATTGAACTCGATGGCGTTGCCCCAACTCTTGTGCATTTCGCGACCATCCTCGGCCAGCAGCGAGGCGTAGCCAAAGATTTCTTTGAAGGGCGGCGTGCCGTCCATCACCGTGGCCATGGCGAGCAGGCTGTAGAACCAGTTGCGGAATTGTCCGGGGAAAGACTCGCTGATCCAGTCGGCCGGATACCATCTGCGCCAGTAGTCGGGATTGCTGCGATATTGCAAGGTGCTGAAGGGCACAATGCCTGCATCCAGCCAGGGGTTGCCCACGTCGGGGATGCGGCTCATCTTGCCGCCGCACTTGTCGCATTTGAGTTTGACCGCGTCGATGTAGGGGCGGTGGGGCGTGTGGCCTGCGAATTCGTCCCATCCCTCGATCGCGCGCTCTTCCAGCTCGTATTCATCGCCCACCACGTGATAATGGCCGCATTCTTCGCACACCCAGAAAGGCAGGGCCAGGCCCCAATAACGCTTTTTGGAGATCATCCAATCGTGCATGTTGCGCAGCCAATCGAGCTCGCGTTTGTGGCCGAATTCGGGGATCCAGCGGATCTGGTCCACGATGTCCATGATCTGATAGCGCAGGCTGCGGGCCTTTTCCTCGGGCGTGACTTCGGAGCGCGGCTTGTCATAAAGTTCGCCCATGCTGATGAACCACTCATCCACCAGACGGAAAACCAGTTCGGTGCCGCAGCGCCAGCAGGTTGGGTAACGGTGCGTGTAGGGCTCGACGTGGTACAGGATGCCTTTGCGCTTCAGATCATCGAAGATGGGCTCAGCCACTTCGGCCACCGACATGCCCGTCAGCCAGCCGTAACCCTCCACAAAATGACTTTCATCGTCCAGCGGCGCGAGCACAGGGAAGCCGTGCTCTTTGCCCAACGCGAAGTCCTCCGCGCCGCAGCCGGGCGCAATGTGCACGATGCCCGTGCCCTCGGTCTCGCCCACTTCGTCCCACAAAATCACCTGGTGCGCCTCGACCGCGGTCTTGTCGCCGCCCAGGTCGAGGTGGGTGAGGGGGTGCCAACCGCCGGGCGTTTGCGCGGCCTGGAGATCATCGAAGGGGCCGTCGTAGGTCCAGCCCTCCATATCGCGACCTTTCAGCGTTTCCAGCACCTCGTATTCGCCGCGCAGCATGTGTAGCGTGCCCTTGGAAAGATAGAGGATATGATCGCCGTTGCGCACCTTGACATAATCCAGATCGGGGCCGACCGCGGCCGCGACATTGCTGGTCAGCGTCCAGGGCGTGGTCGTCCACACCAGCAGGGATTCGTTTTCACGACCGCGTAGAGGGAAGCGCACGGTCACGCTGCGATGGGTGATCTCGCGATAACCGTCGGTCACGATCTCGTGCTGGCTGATGGCCGTGGCGCAGCGCGGGCACCAGGGCATGACATCCGCGCCGCGATAGAGCCACCCCCTTTCCCAACATTTCTTGAGGAACGTCCAGATCATGTAGTTGTTTTCGTTGGAGAAGGTGTAATAACTCCCGCCCAATTCGGGCAGGCCCAGCCGCCCCACGATCTGCTCGACCGTGTCGGTCACCGGCCCTTGCGGACCCTGGATGGTGATCTCCTGAGTGGGGTCTTCGAGTAGGCGGTCGGCCAACCAACGCAGTTGATCCGTATCGTTCCAGTCCATCCAGTAGCCCAGCCGGATGGATTGCTCGGTTTGGATCGCGGAATAATTGAGCACGCGGGCCTTGCACTTACGCACGAACGGCTCCAGGCCAAAGGCTTCGATGTCTTTCTTCGATTTGAAGCCGAGCTCCTTCTCGACCTCGACCTCCACCCACAGTCCCTGGCAGTCGAACCCGTTTTGGTAGCGCAGTTCGCGGCCGCGCATGGACCAGTAGCGGTTGGTCACGTCCTTGTAGGTGCGACCCCAACCGTGATGCACGCCCATGGGGTTGTTGGCGGTGATGGGGCCGTCGATGAACGACCACTTGGGCCGGCCTTTGCGCAAAGCGCGCAGCTTCTCGAACGCGTCGCTTTCGCGCCAAAATTCGAGCACCTCGTATTCTTGCTGGATGAAATCAACGTTGGAAGGAACTTCTCGGAAGGGCATGGGGTAAGCTCTCCTGGATAAAGAGAATGATAATGAGAAACTACTTGGCGTCGGGCGGCCTTGGGAGTATAATGTCAAGCATAATCTGTCGAACGTATGCGACTTTTCGGGAGCGCCTTATGACAAGCCTTGTTCTGAAAAACGATTTGAAAGGATTCTCGCAAGCGGAAATCCATGATACGGTTGAGGATGCACTGCGTCGGGAGGCCAGACAAGCGCGCGTGCGCAGGGATTACTTTGCAGCTCAATGCCGCGTTTTTGAGGAGACTTATGGCTTTTCTTCGGCTGCATTTATGGAAAAATTCGAGTCTGGTGAACTAGGAGATGACGCCGCCTACTTTGATTGGTTCGCGGCTAAGCGTGGATACGATTTGTGGGAGCGTCGTTATCGCATTCTCCAAGAGTTGGCAGCCTGATGGATGCACGCAGGTACTTCGACGCGGTTCAAGCTGCTATTCGACGTCATGCGTTTGTCGTCTACACAACGTTGCATTTTGAAGAGATAGCGATTGACGAATGTTACATTAAGGGATGCATTGGGCTTTCTAACGGTCTTGAGTTACATATCGCTGAATATGTTGTCACGAGCCCTACTCCGAAACGGTTGAAGTATCGATATCATCTTCAGCAGCCTGGTGGGCGAATGCTCGTGCGCTGGGACAACGCTCCGCACCATCAGCACATTTCCACTTTTCCAGACCATCGTCATGATTCAGATGGGTCAGTGCATCCTTCTTCAGCCGTTGACATCTTCCAGGTTTTAACGCTTATTGTGCCATTTTTATCTGAAGATGCGGAATAGTGGATACAATTAGCATTTATTCCACCTGAATATAAATCCGCTTATTGATGGCTCCTTTAGACTTGTAGTTCGTCACGCGGATTCGACCCACTTCGGATGTGTTGGCCACGTGGGTTCCGCCGTCGGCTTGCAGGTCGAGACCGACGATTTCCACGGTGCGCACTTGTTGGATGGCCGGGGGTAGGAGGTTGATTTTGGTGCGGATGAGGTCGGGGATCTGGAACGCCTCTTCTCGGGGCAAGATTTTCACGCGCACTTCGCGCGCCGCGGCCACTTCCGCGTTGCATTTGGCTTCGATCTCGCTCACCAGGTCTTTGCGCAGGTTGGCGAATTCGAAATCCATGCGTCCTTTGCCCGGCTCCATATTGCCGCCCGTAACTTGCGCGCCGTAATCGCGCCAGACCACGCCGCAAAGGATATGCAACGCGGTGTGAGTGCGCATGAGCGCGTAGCGTCGCTCCCAGTCCAGTGCGGCGTGCACGGTTTGGCCGACCGAAGGCAAGCCTTCGCCTTCGAGCCAATGCCACACCTTGCCAGACTCCCGTTTCACCTTGCGCACGCGCCAGCCATCGAGACGGCCTGTGTCGTGCGGTTGGCCGCCGCCTCCGGGATAGAACGCGGTGCGATCCAGCGCCACGCGGCCTTGCTCTTCATCGACCGCGGTGACCACCGCGTCGAATTCGCGTAGATAGGAATCAGTTTGGTAGAGTAGTTCGGTCATGATCCTGTCCATAAAAAAACGCTTTCGCCCGTTCAGGGACGAAAGCGTGAATCGGCTTCCGCGACACCACCCTGCTTGACGAAATGGCTTACGGCGCATTTCGTCCTCTTGGCGAGAGACCATCATCTCCCCGTGGTTGCTAACGGGCCACGAACCCGGCCGAGTCTACTTGGGAGGGTGTTGGATACTGGATACTGGGTACTGGGTATTGGGTATTGGGTATTGGATACTGGATATTGGGTATTGGGCTGGACATCTCATTATCCAATATCTAATACCTAATATCCAATACCTGATCTCCCCCATCCCGTTCGGTCGGCGGCTCCGGAGGGATTTTCGGCGGGGTCTCGGCGTCCGGCTTCCACCATCCCGGACTCGCTGGGCCAAGGGCGGCCCGCCTACTCGTCTCCATCAACGCCTTTCATGGGCGCTCGGTTTTCTGGATTATCAGAACGATATTAAACACAGTTTAACACTTCTAAGAATGGATTGTCAAGTATTCTTCATTATTCGCGACCTGCCATTCCTGAGCGGGGCTGGGTGTTGACGTCGCGCTTGTATAATCGTTGCGAATGGTTTATGATCGGGCCGATCAGCCGCCTTGGTCGTTGTTGAGGCGGCCGCTCCCTTTTTGTTTCGCTCTATGAATCGCGACTTTCTCTTGCTCGGTTTCCCGGTTCGCATCGCCCTGTTGCTTGCAGCAGGGCTTTTTCTGGTGGGATGCATCGCGTCGACCGGTATGTTGAACGCCCCCGTTTCGGTGGACGCGCCACCCGAAGTGGTCGCGTATATCGACGAACAACCTGTTTCGGTCGACCAATGGGAGCAGGCCAAAGCTTATGCGCAAGTGACCATGGAATTGTTGGCCGAACCGGGCGCGGTCATGGACGAACGCAGCGTCTTCGATGCCTACATTGAGGACCTGCTCATCGTTCAGGAGGCCGCTGAGGAGGGGTTTACAGTCTCTGACGAGGAGGTGGAGGCTGAGGAGCGCCGCATTCTTACTGTGGCCGGGGTTGATGAGAGGGCGCTCGAGGAGGCGCTGGCGCGCGTGGGGCTGAGTCGCGAGGCCTGGCGCGAGGAGTTGGCCCGCGGCGTTCTTGCCGCAAACTATATCGAAAAAGTGGCTTTGGCCGATGTCGCGCCCGCCGAACGCGGCCAACGTCGCGCCGATTGGTTGAACGACTTGCGAGACAAGCACCAGATCATCCTGGCGTTGGAGCACCCTGTAACTGTGGGCTTGAGAGAAGGAAACCTGGTGCCCGACTTCACCCTTGCCACACTTGATGGCGGTGAAAAGAGCTTGAGTGATTTGCGCGGCCAGGCCGTGATCCTCAATTTCTGGGCCACCTGGTGCTTTCCCTGTCGCGAAGAGATGCCCCTGCTCGAGAAGAAATATCAGGCCAACAAGGACAAGGGCCTGGTGGTCGTGGGTGTGAATGTAGGCGAAAGTCCAGCCCAAGTGCAGGAATTTGTGGATAATATAGGCGTCACTTTTCCTATTTGGTTGGATCGTGATCAGAAAGTAAGCCGCCAGTATCGCGTGTTCGGCCTGCCCAGCACATTCTTCATCAATCGAGAAGGTGTGATAGAATCGTTCTTTCTTGGCCAGTTGCGCAACGCGCAACTGAAGGAGTTTTTACCCCGCATTTTGGCCGAACCCGACTAACCCATCTTTTGAGGAATGCCCATGATAAGATCTTTCTTTCCCTTGGCTGCGGTGGTGGCCGCGACCATGTTCTTGGCTGCATGCGCCCCAGCCGCCGCCCCTCCTGAAACAGAACCGCGCGACCAGGCTGCGATTGATGCAGCGGTTCAGGCTACGCTGACGGCCGTGGCCCAGGCTCAGCCCAACGACGCCGCCCCTTCGCCGACCGCGGACTCCCAAACCCCGACCGCTCCAACCGTTCGACCGACCGCGACGACCGCTCCGCCCCCCTCGGCGGCCTCGATCGTCTTGCCGCCCGAAGTCAAAGACTTCGAGGCGGTCATCAATCCGGTGAAAACCAAAGGCGACGCCAATGCCCCTGTGGTTATGTATGAGTGGTCGGACTACACCTGACCCTACTGTCAGCGCTTCCAGCGGGAAGTGCTTCCGCTTCTGGATGAAGCGTACATTCAAACCGGGAAGCTGCTCTTTGTTTACAAAGAATATCCGGTGGTCAGCGGCAACCTTTCGGTTGCGCTCAGCGTCGCTAGCCAATGCGCTGCTGAGCAAGCGATCTTTTGGCCCATGCACGATTGGATCTTTGCCAATGCAAGCGCTTTGCGCTCGGGTGATCTCATGGAAAACCTGAAGGCGGGCGCCGAGGAGGTTGGCCTTGACGTCGATGCATTTGAGGCTTGCATGAATGACCAGGCTTCCATCGAACCGGTTGTGGCCGATTTTGAGGAAGGACAAAAGTTCGGCGTGCGCGGCACGCCCAATTTCGTCATCAACGGCCGTTTGGTGCAGGGCTTGTTGCCGGCGCAACAATTCGTGCAGATCATCGATGCCTTGTTGGCCCAGGCCGAAAGTGGCGAATTGCCCGAAGGCGTCATCCTACCCACGCCCACTCCCACGCCCGATCGCGACTTCGAAAAGGAGGAAGTGCAATCGCGTGGCGACCCAAACGCGCCCATCACCATGGTCGAGTTTTCCGACTATCAGTGCCCCTTCTGCCTGCGCTATTTTCAGGAAACATTGCCGCAATTGCTGAAGGATTATGTGGAGACCGGCAAGGTGTATTACGTATTCAAGGATTTCCCCATCACCCAGATTCATCCTCAGGCTATCCCCGCGGCGGTCGCGGCCCGTTGCGCGGGTCAGCAAGACGCCTACTGGGAAATGCACGATAAACTTTTTGAGGAGCAATCGCGATGGAATAACAACCCCAATGCCGACGAGATCTTCGCCGAACTTGCCCAAGACATTGGCCTCGATATGGACGCATTCAACGCCTGCGTTGCCGATCCCGCCATCGTCGATCAAGTGAACCAGAATCTGGCCGAGGGCGTGGCCGCCGGAGTGCAGGGCACCCCAGCCTTTTTCATCAACGGCGAATTCATCAGCGGCGCGCAGCCCTATTCTGTTTTTCAGCAGACGATTGAACGCTTGCTGGCAGAGAAATGATCGAGGGTTTCAGTGATCCTCGCCAAAAATGCGGCGACCATGAAACTGGTCGCCGCATTTTTTCTTCAAGGGAGAATCAACGGTTTCAGATGAAAATCACTTCGGCGCCTTCGGTCATTTCCAGAAATTCCATGGCGCCAATGATTCCATCCACTTCGTCCACGAAGTCCTCTTCGGTGAGTTTGAACATGTCCACCGACATGCGGCAGGCGTAGATCTCTGCGCCGGCGTCGTGAACCATTTCCAAAAACTCTCCCACGGGCGGCATGTCCAGCTCCTCGAGTTGCTTGTGCATCATCTTCGTGGCCATATCGGTCACGCCGGGCAAGCCGGCCACGAAGTTGGGCATGCCCGTGCTGGGATTGCCGATGGGGGTGAACTTGAGATGGGGTTGTTTGTGTTTGTTGATGATGTCCATGCCCCAAAAGGTGAAGAAAAGCTTGGCCTCCATGCCCATCATGCGGGCTGCATTGGCCAAAACCAGGCCCGGATAAGCCATATCCAGCGTCCCTTTGGAGCAGATGATCGCCAGAGTGCGTTCGCCATTCTCAGACATGTTATGCCTCCTTAAGCGAGTTGCGTCAGAGATGCATCGAAGCTATCGACTTCATGCATCGGCATGGGGTTGGACGATGGAACGGAAGCGCACGTTTATTGTGGAGAGATCCGTCCATCGTCCTATCGTCCCATGGTCAATGGTCTAGATGCAGCCTTTGGGCTTGCCAAGGCCGGCGATGCGGGCGACTTTCTTGGCCGGGCCTTTGGGGAAAAGCTGGTAGAGCTCTTTTGTGCTCACGCCCGATTGCTTGGTGATGCGGCGCAACGTGGGCGGTTCGCCGGTTTTGGCGAAGTCTTCGCGCACGAAGTTGATGACCTGCCAATGACGGTCGGTGAGTTCGATGCCTTCGTCGGCCGCGAGTTTTTCGGCGATTTCGGGCGTCCAGTCGTTGGGATTGACCAGAAATCCTTCAGCGTCCAGTTCGACGGGGAGATCAAGCGTTGCTGTTGCCATGATCGTTTACTCCTTTTTGATGGTTTGAAGTAGGTGAGTGTGTGGAGAGAATATATGGAGAGGTGAAACAGGATGGATCAAAGGAGATTAGCGTGAAGGCGAGCCATCAGGATGGCTCCTTTGAACCGTTGCCGGGTTGTTGTTCGCCCACGGCTTTGAGCATCTGTAAAGTGAGGGCCAGTCCGCGGCGGGTTTGCGGGTCGCGCAGTTGGCGGATCAACCCCACGAACGAGGTGTCGATTTCTTCAGGCTTCATCTCCACCTCGCGCATGGTATGCGTGAGATTTTGCATGGTGAGCATGATCTCAGGCTGGGTCATCTCTTTCACCGTGGTGAGGATGGTGACGATGTTATCGCCCAACTGACGCACATCCTCGGGGCCAAACGCCTCTACGATGTTGTCGATGACATACGCGCCTTCGCGCATTGCATCGAAGTAACCTTTGCGGTCCATCACGTTCAATTGCTCTATAGCAACCAAGAACGCATCGTTGAGAATTGGCGCCAGGTCCTGCATCAAGTCGTTTAGGCTTTCAAGCTGATCGAGCATGCGCTCGAAGTTGTGGGTGTTGCGGGCCAACCGTTTGAGCAGATGCCAAATGTCTTCCAACTGCACATAAGGCTCGATTTCCGAAAGCTCTTCCACCGCGGCCAGGTACATTTCGTTGGCGATGGGGATGAGATCATCTTTGAGCTCATCCCATTCGCGTTGCCGACGGCGCTGATCTTCCACATATTCGGTCAAGACCTGCATTTGCGCGGTCAGCGCGTCCACTTTTTGGGTTAGCTCTTGGATGGCTTGCGTGTTATCCATGATTCTCATCCTCGCTTACAGCCACTTGCCGGCCATGGTCATTTCGGCGGTGATGGGCATGGGCTTGCCCTTGAGCAAGATGTTCCAGTACATCCAGCGGAAAAGCACCTTGCCCCAGTGATTCAGCCGCGATTCCTGCAAGAGCGAGAAAGGACCAATGCCCGGAAGCGGATATTTGCCCGGAAGCGGCTCCACGTCGTAGTTGAAATCGATAAGAAAGCCCTTGCCAAAGCCCGATTCAATATAGCAGTTGGCGTGGCCGTCGAAGGTCTCGCGCAAAGGCAGGCCATCGATATAGCGCAGGAAGTTGTCGATGAACACTTCCCCTTGGAAATGCGCCACCGAACCGGCCTTAGAGCTGGGCAGATTTGTGGCGTCACCCAAGACGAACACATTGTCATAATCCTTGGCCTTTAGCGTGCGTTTCTCGGTGGGCACGAAGTTTAGTTCATCCCCCATGCCCGAACGCTCGATGACGGGATCCCCCATGTTTGTGGGGATGGTGACCAGCAGGTCATACTCGATCTCGCGCTCGTCATAAGAGATGATCTTCTTGGCGTCGGGGTCCACCTCCATGACATTGAATTCGGTTTCCACGTTGATGTTCTTTTCTTCCAAGATGTCTCCCAACAGCGCGGACGCTCGCGGCTTGGTGAACGCGCCTGGCAAAGGCGTGACAAAGGTGAGGTCCACCCGGTCGCGGATGCCTTGCTCATGGAAGAACCAATCGGCCAGGAACATGAACTCCAACGGCGCCACCGGACACTTGATGGGCATTTCCACGATGTTCAACACCAGGCGCCCGCCCTGCCAACGGCGCAACTGCCGCGCAAGCGCTGTCGCGCCGTCTGGCGTGTAGAAATCATAAATGGTCTTGCGCCATTCGTGCTCTTTCAGGCCCGGCGTTTCTTCGGGAACAATGCGCGAGCCGGTGGTGATGATCAGAAAGTCATAGGGCAGTGTGCGATTGTCCTTTTTGATGCGCACGCGGTTCTTGTCCGGTTCGATGAGCTCGATTTCCGAGATGATCACCTCCACCTGGCGGGGAAGGTAGTCTCGCCGCGGGCGCATGACGTCGTTTTTGCTGTAAATGCCAAAGGGGATGAACAAGAATCCCGGCTGGTAATAGTGAATTTCCGACTGGTCGACAACGGTGATTTTCCACTCGTTGAGGTCCAGTTCGTGCGCAAGTTTATTGGCGACTATGGTGCCGGCCGTTCCGGCGCCCAAAATCAGAATTCGTTTCATGATCGGTGAGTTCTCCTATAAAGGTGAGATGTGTTTGAAGGGTGAAATGGTTAAAGATCGAGGGTCCAAATAGGCCATGCAATCGTTTTTACACTTTGGTTATCTCGGCGATGCGTTGCAGCTTCTCGTAAAGCTCGTTGCGCTCGTTGGCGATATGAGCAAAGATGTCAGCAATGCGTTGAACATAGGGCAAGACTTTGGCTTGCTCCTCGGGCGACAGACGGTGCACCTCGGAGATGTGCCCGCGAATGATGTCGGGATCCAACTCCAGGTCCTGAGCAATGCGAATCAGCCTTTCTTCATCAGGAGGCCATTCTTGGGGCGCAATGCCGCCCATGATCAACATCGCCTTGATCTCGCTACCCACCCGAATGAAACCTCGAGCGCAAAGCAGGCCCAAATGGCTTTCCAAAAATCGCGGCGCCATGCTGGGGTCCTGCGCCAACTTGATCCATAATCCCAGGCAACGCCGATGCGCAGAGGGGGATTGTTCGGTGGCCACAAAAAGCCCACATGGATTGCTAGGCCGCGTGATCAAGTTCCCCTCCATGTCGATCACCAAGATCATGACGCCCAAAATGTCGGCGAAGCTATCTTGAATAAGCTGCACGCATTCCAAAGGAAACAAGCGTTTGGCGCTTGCTCCAGCGGGTTCAGCTTCTTCCTGGCTTGCAAGACCGTTTTCCTGTCGAATGGGCGCCGCGCTCTGGCTTTGCAGCCAGGCTTCAATCTGCGCTTTCGGGAATCGCCACTGATTGCCAACCTTAAGACCGGGCAGCTGCCCGCGATCGGCCATGCGATAAATGGTGGTTCGGTCCACTTGCAGGATCTCTTGAAGCTGTTTGGTGGTTAACAATTCGGCCATGGTCTGTTTTCCTTGTGCATGACTTCACGTTTCTGTGAAGAATATAACACATTTTCCCTCGCCGATCTATGATCTGTATCATATCAAGATGAAAATAGTGCAACAGATGCATTATATGCATATGCTGCATTGTGTGCAAGCGGCGCTGGCAGGGGCTCAGAGACGGTATTGGACACCCCGCCTCTTCTCATGGCACAATACGAACCCCAGATTTGCTGCTTCGATTCCCCTGCGGCTGTTGGTCGATGATTGTCGGCCGACTCGTTTCGCCACGCAATTTGCGCACATGGCGCAGACATGACGGACTAAGTGCTCTATGTCATCCCCACCCTCGCCCCCTTCCGATGTTTCCGCGGCCGATGGGTCGATGTTGGACCCCCCTGCCGCCATGAACCCTTCGCCGCGTCGATTCCCTTGGCTCAATTTGGTTTTGTTTGTGGCCACATTGGCCAGCACTTTCTTCGTGGGCGTGCAACTCACCCGCTTTGGCTTGTTTGGTCCCTTCTTGCCTCCTCTGGTTTCGGGTGCGTTGTTTGCAGGCGCGCTGCTGCTCATATTGGGCGCGCACGAGTTGGGCCATTATTTTGTGGCGCATGTGCATGGCGTCGAGGTCACTCTTCCCTATTTCATCCCCATGCCCATTGGCTTGGGCACATTGGGCGCGTTCATTCGTATGCGTTCACCCATCCCCAATCGTCGAGTCCTGTTCGATGTGGGGGTGGCTGGGCCATTGGCCGGGTTGGTGGTCGCTCTGCCCCTGTTCGTCGTTGGTTTGATGCTGGCCCCCGCGCAAACGCATCCTTCACTATATGGAGACGGCCTTCTGCCCCAAGGGATTATTTTTCTTGTCGAACGTCTACGCGGGTTGGTCGCAGGGCAACATGCGATGATTCATCCCCTTAGTTTCGCGGCCTATATTGGCCTTTTTATTACAGCGCTCAATTTGTTGCCGGCCGGACAGCTCGATGGAGGTCATATGGCTTATGCGCTGGTCGGTCGTCGCAGCGCCATTCTCACCTTCGCCGTCATCGCCGTTCTGGTTTTGATCGGGCTGCTCGGGTCGCGTACAAATTGGCTTATCTGGGCCGGATTCATCGCCTTCACCGGCGTCCGTCATCCTCCCACCCTCGATCCTGACACCTCTCTCGACCCACCGCGCATCTTGATCATGATCTTCGCCCTTTTTCTTCTGACGCTTCTCTTCGCCCTCGATCCGTTGCCGATGTTTGGTTGATATCAATCCTTCACCCATCGTTCAACCAATGAGAGAAAACCCCACAAGAAGAGAATGATCCCCACTCCCGGCAGAAGACAAAGCAACCCTGTCATCAAGGCCCAACGTCCGTAGATGAGATAAATTAGCCCGCCGCCCACCAAGAGCAGCGCGCCAACCACCAGGCCGAGCAGCTGGCGGTCGTCGCGGTGGCGGCGAGCGCGATAATCGGTGGGCGGCTTGGGTGGCGGGTCAGTCTTCAAATTCCATTCGCTCGGCCACGCCGGGTCCAGCCTGATAGTTGTCGGATCCAGCGCGAGGATAGTGGGTGTAGGTGTAAATGAAAATTTCCCGGTTTAAGCCCGTAATGCGCATTTGCTTGGAACCATTTTGCGGAACAACCACGGGCTCTTTCTTGGAACGGGATTCGTTTTTGGCTTTGGCGGACGACGCCTTCGAAGGCCGACGTCGTTGACGCGACCGATTGCCGCTCGATCTCGCGCTCGACGTTGATGCGCCCGAGCGCGAGCCCGAACGCTTTCCCCCGCGCCGCGGACGGCGACGACGCCCTGATTTCGGTTCACTCATGGCTCTTACCTCACTCAATAACGATATGGTCCAGCCCCTCTTCCGGCTCCGGATAGACAGGGTTCAGATCTTCAAGCGCGTTGACCAAAATGCTCATAATGGCCAGGTTGCGATACCATTTGCGGTTGGATGGAATCACATACCAGGGAGCATGCTCCGTGCTGCACCGACTCAGCGCATCTTCATACGCTGCCATATAATCATCCCAAAGTCGTCGCTCCTTCAAATCGCCTTTGGAAAACTTCCAACGTTTGTCGGGATTATCCAACCGCGCCTGCAAGCGCCGGGCTTGCTCCTCGCGCGAAATATGTAAGTAAAACTTGAGGATGACGGTCCCGCTATCTGCAAGTAAACGCTCGAAGTCGTTGATATGGTCGTATCGTTTGCTCCAGACCGATTCCGAAACAAGATTGTGCACGCGCACGACGAGCACATCTTCGTAGTGGGAACGGTTGAAAATGCCGATGCGCCCTCGCCGCGGCGCGGCTTTGTGCACGCGCCATAGATAATCGTGGGCCAATTCCTCCTGGGTGGGTGCCTTAAACGACGTCACCTGCACGCCTTGCGGATTGACCCCGCGCATGACGTGTTTGATGGTCCCGTCCTTGCCGCCGGTGTCCATGGCTTGCAACACAATGAGCAAACTACGTTCGTTCCAGGCGTAAAATCGATCTTGCAGCGCTATTAGTTTCGTTCGCAGTCGCTCCAGTTCTTTGCGCGCTTTCTTTTTCTTTTCAAATGGCCCTGTCTCGTCGGGATCGCGGGCGCTCAAGTCGACGCGCGTTCCCGGTTCGACGCGATATTGAGCCAGATGGCTTTGTGAGAGGAGCTGTTGAAAAGGAGTCACTACTTGATGAAGTCAGGTTGTGATGGAATGTGAATAGGATGGCATGGATTTGGCCCCGGCTCCAAACCGCACTGCATAAACGCCCAAAAGAAAACCGAATCCAAGATGGGCTAAGCACCCCCACCAGGTGCGATTGAATCTCAAAATGGACTCGCTCATCCAATGACCCAAAATGAAGCTGGCGACGATCCAAATGGTGAAACCGTAAAAGGTGGAAACGATCAGGGTTTCTCGTTTTGGCAGCCTGTCCATCGACGAGGCGAACAGCAAGCCCAACAGCGCGGCCACGATTAAATGGATGATGAGGCCGACGGCCATGAGCCAGGCGGAATCCAAACGCGTTGCCGGTTCGCCCAAGAGGCTCATGGCGATGGCCGTGGGCCATGCCATAGCATCGCCTCCCATTATCTTGGATAGCGTTATGAACATAGCAGCCATCCCCGCGCCTGCAAAAAGGCCGGCGGGTGCGCCTTGTCGAGGTTGGAGCTGGGTTCCGATAAAAGGTTGATGTTGCGTCATACGGCGTCATTCTAACGAGACCGTGGGCAGAAGGCAAAATTCAGGTTCGCTGTGGATGCCCCAGGTTTCATGCGCGCGTGTCCAGCGGACCTTGAAAATCCACCTCCGAGCCATCGGGGAGCAACTCTCGCACGCGAAGGTGCGCGGCGTCCAACATGTCGTTGCAATAACGCACCAGGCTCATGCCTCGTTCATAGAGCGCCAGGTTCTCCTCCAGGCTTCCATCACCGCTTTCCAGTCGGGCGACGATGGTTTGCAATTCGTTCAGAGCTTGTTCAAAAGTGAGGTCGTTTTGTTCTGTCATGATGATTTTCGAGGAAATGGTTTCAATCGAGATATCCCAGCCCGCGTAAACGCTCGACAAGGCGGGCGTCCTCCTCATCGCTGAGCGCGGTGGGGCCGGGGTCGAAGCCGGATGGCGCGGGGGGCGCGGAACGCGGTCGGTCGTCCGGCGTCAGCATCTCTGTAAGCGTTCGACCGTCCATTTCGGCCGGCGGCTCGTAGCCCAAAAGGTGGAGCGTGGTGGGGGCCAGGTCGAGAAGTGAAGGCTGAGCCGTCCAGGAGGAGGGACGTCGGATGCGTTGACCTATGGCCAGGAACACGCCATCGCGACGATGCCAGCCTCGCCCGATAGAGCCTTCTTCGCGCCAGCGTCGTTGGCCGCGCAGCAGGCCATCGGTGAAGATGTCGCGGTCATCGGCGGGTTCGAGGAACAGATCCGGCGCAAGATGAACGTGGGGGCCGTGATAGAGTTCGGCGGCGCGAGACGCCCGTTTGATGAGAGGGTTGCCCTCGTCATCGCGCAAGGCCAGGAGCTGTTGGGCGATCGCTGTGCAGAGCGGCTCCACCTGTTCGGGCGGGACGATGCCGTGGGCAAAACGATCGCGGCGGTTGATGTGCACGCACATTTCGTGCGCGGCGCCCGCGAACGCGACCGTGCGCGACCAGTCGATGATGTTCGTCAGGTCGGGATTGCGTTGGATGTGGCGCGTCCAATCGCTTTCGCCTAACCGGCCGCTCAGTTTACGACCGGCGCGTCGCCGAACTCGACTGAGAAAAAGGGGCAGGCCGCGCAGGCGCAGACGCCCCAGTTCGGCCAGGATGTTGTTCAACGCAATGCGTCGATTCAGGGGGCCAAAACCGTGGTCGCTCATCAGCAAGAGCGCGCCATGGGGCAGGACGCGGCGGGCCAGCATGGCGATGATCTCATCCAGTTGTCGATAGACGGGATGAAGGGCGTCGCGAACCGCGCGGCCGCGTTCGCTGCTATAGAGCGGGTGTGCAGGATGGAGACATCCCCAAAACGCATGCTGGATCGTGTCGGGCTGCATCCAGACCGAGATAAGAAGATGAGGGTCGAATTCATCCAACAGGGTTTCCAGCGCGAACATGCGGCGCTCAGCGTCGTGCATCAGGCGGGACGCGAAGTCGCGGATCGCTTCGAGGGGAGCGCGCGGTTCGATGGGCGGAATGTGGAATGTCCAGGCGCCGTGGCGCGCCGTGAGTTCATCCAACAGGTCGGGGGGATGAGAGGCGTTGGCCGGGGAAGGAGATAGAAAGCCGGAGATGAGAAAACCGTTGACGGGTCGCGCCGGATAGGTGACCGGAACGCCCATCACGCCCACGCGCAGACCCGCGGCCGAGACCCAATCCCACAGCGCCGGCGCGCGTACGGCCAACGCATCCACCACCCGCGGCCGACCTTGCTCGTCCTGACGCACGAAGGAGAAGACGCCGTGTTTGCCCGCGTTTTGGCCGGTGTAAAAGGAGGGCCAGGCCAGGGCTGTCACGGGGGGCGTGGTGGATGTCAGACGCGCGCGCGCGCCTTGTTCGACCAGCGCGGCCAAACGGGGCATATGACCCGCGGCCATGATCGGGTCGAGCAGGTCCCAGGTGGCGCCATCGAGACCGAGGATCGCGACGTTCATGGCGTTCCCGCGGGGAGAAGGCGACGCGCGCGGGTGTGAAGCGCATCGAGCAACATCCGGTCGCCTTCGTTCAGGCCGAGTAGCCAGGTGGCCAATAGGTAGACCAACCCCACGACCACGCAAGCCGCGGCCAAATAATACAAAGTATGCACGGGCAGCCAGTGAAGCCAGGCCAGGCCCGCCAGGGCCGCGGGTGCGGCCGCAAGAAAAGGTTTGACAAAACCCAAATCGAAGGGATGAATGCGCATAAGCCACCACACTTCGAGCACGCGCACCATATTGACAATGGCCAGCATCAGAGCGCCCGCCACGCCCGCGCCAATGAGCCCATAACGAGGAACGAGTAGGAAATCAAGCGCCAGGGCCAAAATCACGGTGAATAGAGAATTGAAAAATACAATGTTGGATCGGCCGGACATGACCAACATCAGGCCCACCGCGCCGGTGGCGAAGTTCACTGTCTGACCCAACGTGAGCAAGCGCAATGCGGGCGCGCCCACCACGAATTCGGGCCCAAAAAGGCTCATCAGTTGGGGCGCGAATATCAATTGAACCACGATGAGAGGCATGGCGAAAGCAATGGTCCAGCGCGTCACCAATTTGAAAAGCGTGTCCAGTTCGGTCATGCGCCCGCGGTGGTGCAGATCTGAGATGACGGGCGCGAAAATGGCGTTGAACGCGGTGAGCACCAGCAAGCCCAGCCCGGCCAAACGACCGGCCGCGTTGTAAATGCCGCTGGCTCCCGCCACCAAAAACATGCCCAGCACCAAAATTTCGGTGCGGCCGTTGAGATAGGCCAGGACATTGGAAAACATGAGTGGCGCCGAGAAACGGAAGAGCTTTTGCGCGGCTCCGGGAGTGCGTTCATGCGTCGCGGGCACGCGGCGCACCAATCCTGCCAGCGCCAGAAGCGCGAGAACGGTTCCCAGAGCTTGGGCCAGCGCGAATGCCAGCACCGGAGCCATTGCCGTGGGGCCAATAATGAAGATGAGAGCGAGCGCGGCGACAAGACGCACCACCGGTTGCACGATGTTGACGATGACGGCTCTATACCGCATGGTGCGGAAGGCCTGGGTGCCGGCGATGGCGATGCCGGTCAGCGTCATCGCCGGCGCGGCAATGGCCAAAATTGGCAAGAGGGGCAATAATCCGCTCTTGTCACTCCAGCGTAGCAGCGCAAGCGTGGCCTCGGGAAAAATCCAAAGAAGCAGTCCGCCCAGAGCGCCGGCCGCCGCGCCCACCACAAGGGCGATCCCCACCAAATGACGCAGATCCCGACCTTTTTTCTGGCCCCGACTGATGCTTGCATACCGCATCAGGCCCCGATCCAGGCCCAAAATGGTGAAGCGACTCATGAGCGTGACCGCCGTCACTCCCAGTGTATAAAGACCGAATTCATCCGCGCCCAGTTGGCGGGCGACGAGAATGCCGAAAAGATAACTGACGGCATAATTGACCGCGTTCGCTCCTAACCCCAGGCCCGCGCCGCGCGCGATCTGGCCGATTTCGGTTTGCACCGCGGCCGCGCCATGATTCGATGAAGTGCTTGAGGTCACAGATGGGTGGATCGAAGATCAAAGCGGTTCTTGAATTAAGTAAGTTATGAGTTGAAACTTGAGCGGCTTGAGATAGGAAGCGAAAGCATCCGCGCCTCGCCATCTATTTTGGTCTACTTTCGTCTAACTTGGTCGGCATAGGCCAAAGATATGGCTCAAGTTTCAAATGAGTAGGCGCTTAGGCTATTTTCCAGTAGATCAATCGCCAAAGAATAAGCAGGAGGAGCATGGCCGTTCCGCCCACCAAATAAAAGGAGATGGGGCTGAATCCGCCTTCGATGAGCGCGCGCAGAAGAATGGCGATGATCAGGGCCGGGAGGATGGCTTTGAGCACGGTCATGATGGCCGAGCCTGCGCTGCTCCAGGCCGAGCGTCGATACGCGGCCAGCCAGGTTGCGCTGAGAAACCAGCCCACCCAAAAGGGCGCGACCGTTCTCAACGTTTCGATGGCCGCATCGAGGCCCGTGGCCAGGCTATGGCTGCGGCGGCCAATGATGACGAAAAGCAAGATGGCGATCGCGTCGCCAAGCGCCAGTAACCAGATGCGAGGAGTTTTGTCGTTCACGGTTCACAGTTGGCCGTTGGTTGTTGGTTGTTGATTGTTGCTCGTTTTCTCAAAGATACGGCCCCACCGGGTTCTCCAGCCGACCGATGCCCTCGATCTCGACCACGACATGGTCGCCGGGTTTCAGGAATACGGGCGGGTCGCGGAACACGCCCACCCCGCCCGGCGTGCCGGTGGTGATGATATCGCCCGGCTCGAGGGTGAACGCGGCCGAGCAGAAGGCGATGAGCGCAGGGACGTTGTGGATGAGTTGGTTCGTGTTGCTTTCCTGGCGCAGCTCGCCGTTGACCCTGGCGCGGATGGTTAGGCCATGCGGATCGGGGATTTCATCGGTGGTGACCACGACCGGCCCGAGTGGACAAAAAGTGTCCAGGCTCTTGCCGCGCACCCATTGTTTGTCACCGCGTTGCAAATCGCGGGCGGTGACGTCGTTGAGGCAGGTGTAGCCGAACACATAGTCATACGCCTCCTCGACGGGCACGCGGCGGGCTGTGCGGCCGATGATCACGGCGAGTTCGGCTTCGTAATCCACCTGCTGGGTCAGGGCCGGGTCCCAACGAATTTCGCCGCCGGGCCGATTGACCGCGGTGGAGAATTTGGTGAAGATGGTGGGGCGCTCGGGCGGGGTGAGGTTTTGTTCGAGACAGTGGTCGAGATAGTTGAGTCCGATGGCCACGATTTTACCGGGCCGGCGGATGGGCGCTTCGATGCGCACTTCGTCCAATGGGATGGGTTGCGCGCCCAATGCAGCCTCGCGAATGGCCTTGCGACCGGCCTTGATAGCGGGCAACAGTTCGGACCAGGGCAAAGGCAATATCTGGTCGCGATCCAGTAATCCGGCGTGGGTTTGGTTGCGATAGCGGAAGGTGAGGAGTTTCATAGGACAGCATTTTTTGGCGATGGGACAATACGCGAAATCGTCCTATCGGCCTCCGGTGGCAAAGAAATGGATGATTTCGTCCGGGTCGTCCGCTTTGGCCAACGAGGGATGGGGAGATGACCCCAGTATCCAGACTTGGTGGTCTGGGTCGAGGCCGTATTCTCGCAACGCGGGATCGCGAACGACTTCGGGGAGCGCTATCAGGCCGCGCACATGGGCCAGTTCCAGGGCGAGAAGCAGGCCGGGGGTCAGCGAATCCGCGGGGATGGGTAGCAGCCAGGCATGGGCGGGCGACGGAAAGGCTTGTTTCAGGGCTGAGCGTAGGTCCTCGATGAAGGGCCAGGGCAAGGGTGGGGGAGCGAGCAACACAAAACAGGGTTCGGCCCGCGCCAGATGACGAAAACCAAACCGCTCCACCATCTCGTTGGCCGAAATTTGCCCGGCCGCGGTGCCCCGGGTTTCGGTCGCGGCGAAGGTGAGGAACGCTCGCGGGAAGCGGGCCGCCAGCAAGCGCGTGGCCGCGCCCGCTTCTCCCATGGCAATGCCGACGCCCGGCCCTTTCAGGCGATGCAGCCAGGCCAACGGCGGCAGCGCGTCGTCGGTCGTGGCGGCCATGCCCACCAACTTGACGATGTGCGCGCCGCGAGCGCGTAGTTTGATCTCGGTCGCGGCCCAATCGCCCATCATGCCCTGAAAGTCGTGATGCGAACCAATGATACGCATTTGCGGCCCGGCCAGAGGCGCCAGTTCGGCCAGCGCCTCGGCTTCGATATCCACGAACGCCGCGCCCAAGACCAGCGCCTGTCGCAAGATGTCCCGTCGTTCCTGCTCCGAGCCGGGAAACCGACCTCCCTCCTCGCTCCATCGACAGGTAATGATCGCGGGCAAAGGGCTGTTGTGTATGAGCTTGTGCAGGTCGAAATCATCCATCAAGTCGAGACGATATTCGACCAGCGTGGCGAAAGCTGATGCTTGCTGGGCTTGCTCCAGGGCCGCTTCCGTATCCGTCGCGGCGATGGCCACCGCGAGATGGGTGGGCATGGGTTAACTGACGCTGTTTTGCTCGCTTGCCTCTTCGGGCTTGGCCGCGTCTTCGCCTTTGGCCGCGTCGCGGAATTCGCGAATGCCTTCGCCCAGGGAGCGGAAGACTTCGGGCAGACGGCCAACGCCGAAGATGAGCAGGACGATGACCAAAATGATAATCAACTCAGGGGCGCCGAGATTTGGCATGAGGTTGCTCCGATTTGGGTATTGAGGTTGGGTTGTTGGATAATTTGGATACTGGGTATTGGGTATTAGGATATTGGATATTAAGATATTGGGTACTGGGTATTGGGATATTGAGTATAGGATATTGTAGCACGGACGTGGCAGAACCGAAACCTCGGCGCACCTCGCTACGTAAAGAGAACGACCAACAATCAACAGCCAATTATGAACCGTGAACTGCGAACTGCAAACTGGAGGAAACCATGAACGAAAACCAAACCCCCCGACCCGAACCGACCGTCGAAACCCCCGAAACCGAGGCCCGCGACGCGGGCAAGCAGGCCGATGTGGTGGCGGAATTCAGCGCGCTGGGCAAGCGTCTGGCCGCACTGGTGCGCTCCACGCTGGAAAGTCCCCAACGCTATGAACTGGAGCAGGAGCTGCGCGAGGGATTCCAGACCGCGGTGAGCGAGGTGAACGAGGCCATCAACAAGGCCCGTTCCTCGGACGTGACCAAAGAACTGACCGAGCAGACGGGCAAAGTGGTGGAAACCGTGCGCAGCAGCAAGGTCACGCAAGAGATTCGCGAAGGGCTGTTAAAAGGTCTGCGCACGCTGAACCGCGAGCTAGACGAGGTCATCGCCCGCGCGGAGAAAGCAGGGTCAGGCGAAGAAGCGCAACCCGCTGCGGGTGATGATGAATCGACCCCTAGCTGAAGGGCGCAAATGGTTGACAGCGCACTTCAGGCATGGGGAAGTGTTTTTGGTTTGTAGTCACCAGGGTAAGATCGTAAAGGTGCGCGGTGGCGGCAATGATCGCGTCTGGAATGGTCAGTTGAATTCCGCGGCGAGCATATTCATATACCCATGTTCCGGCCAGATCAGCGATTCTTGCATCGACTGATAAGGTGATAAAGGAGTCCAGTAACAAATCGGTGCGCGTTGCTTCATGAGGATGCATCCCGGCCCTGATTTCTGAACGCGTGATCGATGAGATGAATAGTTGCGCGTTTTCTTGATGAAAGGACCCTAGAAGATTCAACGCGGATTCCTGTCGGCGTAGTGCGAGAATGAGAATGTTTGTGTCCAGAAGATAGGCGCTCATGATTTGTATCCCGTTTCCCGCTTAATCATTTTCTATGTCCGCATTCCAGCCTATTGCTCGCCACCCCTCGCGCATGGCGCGTGTGTAGCGTTCGACATCGGCTGCGGTCCTTAGTTCGGGATGATCTTCCTCTGACCAGGCCGGGCCATCCTCTCGCAGTTGCCTGAGCGCTTCGGCAAGCTTTCGTCTGCGCAACGCTTCGGCCGTAGCTTCGACGATGAAACGGTTGCGTTCTCGGGGCGGCAACAACCAACGCAGTTCGTCCAGTAGATTGGTGGGGAATGTGACATTGATGCGTTTGGTTTCCATGGTAATCTCTGGTAAAAAGATGATGCGTTTTCTAGATGTAAATAAATGGTGCAAATATTATACATCAATTTGTTGAAAGGGAAAAAACATCAAGGCAAGACAACCTCGGCCGGCATGCCCGGTTTAAGGATGCCGGCCTCGTTGGGCGCGCGGAGTTTGATCAGGAACACAATCTCGCCCCGTTCCTGGGGATCGAGCACATTGGTGGGGCGGAACTGAGCTTCGTCGGCGATGAAATAAACGGTTCCGAACACAGGCTCGTTCGCGGCCGGGGTCTCGATGCGCAGCCGGTCTCCCACCTGCACGCGATGCAGGTCTTGCTGAGCGACGTAGGCGCGCAGGTCGAGTTGGGTGGTGTCAGCGATGGTGATCAGGGCCTGGCCGGGCGTCACGGTTTCGCCGGGTTCGATGGCCCGCATGAGCACGCGGCCATCGGCCGGCGCGAGGATGGTCGCTCGCTTCAAGGGCCAGCGAGCGAGGGCCAGCGCGGCCTGGGCTTTCTTGACGCCTGCATCGGCCACGGCCACGGTTTGGCGCGAGGGCGGTTCGGTCGCGACCGCGCGTTGCGCTTTGGCCACATCCAGCGCGGCCTGGGCCAGGGTCACTTCATACTCGGCCGCGTTCACGCTCGCCTGCAAGGCGATGGGGTTCTCGCGCACGGCTTTTAGCAGGGCCAGCGTTCTTCGCAAGCCCTGGACGCGAACACGCGCGGCCTCTAGTTCAGCTTCGGCCGCGGCCTTTTGCTTTTCCAGGATGCGTTGTTGATATTGCCCCTCGCGCGACATATCGCGCCGCGCCTCTTCCAGCATCACCTCGACTTGCTTGAGATTGGCTTCGGCCCGACCCACGGCCGCCTCGGCTGCGGGGATGCTGGCCGCGATTTCGTTGATTTGCGCGTCCAGTTCGAGCGGATTTTCCAGCTCAGATCGGGCCTGTTCCAGGCTGCGTTGGGCGTTTTCCAGCCGGGTTTCGGCCGCGGCCACCGCGCTTTCGGCCAGGGCGATCACCGTCTCGTCGGGCGGAGCGGCCGCGGCCTCGCGTGCAGCCTGCGCCGCGTGCACCGCTTCTTCGGCTGTGTGGATGTCGGCCTCGATGGTCTGCGTTTCCAGCTCGACCAGCGGTTGGCCCTTTTCAACCCTATCCCCCTCCTCGGCCAGGACTCGCGCTGCGCGGCCGGGGATCTCGCTCATGGCGTAGTGCTCGCGCACCTCGAATACGCCCCACAAGCGGATGACCTCATCCTCGCGCGCGGGCGCATTCCCCAGCCAGATCATGGCCTGGTCCAGCGGCTCCGGGGACAATCCGGCCGCGCGCCAGGTTTGCTCCGCCTGGTCGGGAATCAGCCACAACGCGGCTCCGGCCAGGATGAGGAAGAGAATGAGAAGAATCAGGAGGGAGGAAAGAAATCGTTGCATAACGCACCTGGTTAGATGGGTTTACAGCTTGTTTGGCTGTAAAGTGCTCGTCTGATATAATTGAGTCGCCCTATAAGACGGCTCCGTTAGAGAACTGCTATGACACATCACTTCGAATGGAGCGCTCGCAAAGCCGCCAGAAACAAAGAGAAACATGACGTGACTTTCGAAGAAGCTTCTTCCGTGTTTCGAGATCCTCTGGCGCTTATTTTTGATGATGAGGCTCACTCTTTATTTGAGCTTCGGGAACTGATCATTGGGTATTCCGACAAGAATCGTGTCCTTGTCGTCAGTTTTGTAGAGCGCGAACATGCCATTCGAATTATCAGCGCACGAAAGGCGACCAAACGGGAGCGACAAGATTATGAAGACCATCGATATCGAATCTTCCGTGGATGAGGACGAATTGCAGGAAGAGTATCACTTCGACTACGCTAAGGCGAAGCCGAATCGCTTTGCTCGCGATTTGTCTTCGGATACGCTCATGGTTGTTTTAGATCCAGATGTGGCCGAGGTGTTCTCTTCATCTGAGGAGGTCAATCGCGTGTTGCGAGCCTTGATCGAGACCATGCCGCGGCGTTGAGCTGGTTCGATAACAGACGATGAGTCGATGGGGGTTGGCGGTTTCTATCGTCCATCGTCTTATCGTCCCATCGTCATCTTCATCGCTATCCGCTGCGGGCGGGTCTGTGGACGTCTTATGGTTCAATGAGAATATCGGCGGGCAAGCCGGGGCGGAGGAGGGGGTCGGAGTCGAGTATGAGCAGACGCACCGCGTAGACCGAATCCGCGCGTTCGGCCACGTTTTGTGAGCGGCGCAGGGTGAATTCCGGCTCGTCGCGGATTTCGAGCACGCGGGCCGAGAACCGGCGACCGGCCGCGGCGTCCACCACCAGAGGAAGCGTGTCGCCCACCGCGAACGAATCCAATAACTGCGCGGGCGCGAAGATGGTGATTTCCAGCGCGTCTGGTTGGGCGATGGTGAGCAAGGATTGGCTGGGGCCGATGACCTCGCCGCTCGAGCGATATCGCGCGGAGACGAGGCCATCCACAGGCGCGACGAGCGCGGTTTTCTCTATTTGCGCGGCCAATGCATCGCGCTGCGCTCGCGCTTGCACGACCGCGGCCTCGGCCGCGTCGATCTGCTCCTGAGAGGGCCCCGCGGACACTGCATCCAATTGTGCGCGCGCCTGCTCCAGCGCGGAGCGGGCCTCGTCGCGGGCGTTGGTCGCGGCCACCACCTGCGCCTCGGCCTCTTGCGGATTCTCTTTCATGCGAAGCAAATCATCAAGCGCGGTTTGGGCCTGCTTCACCGCGGCCTTGGCCGCGTCCACATCCTCCCACGCGGCCCACGCGGCCTGGCTGGCCAGATTCCACTGCTGATTGGCGTAGTCCAGCTTTTCGGGCGGCGCGTCCACGGTGATGACGCCGCCCGTGGGCAGCTTCACATCCACGCCGTCGCGCAAATCCTGCACGATGACGCCCCACATCTCGGCCTCCAGGTCCGCAGCCTGAGCCTGATACTCGGCCGCGCGCGCGTGGGCTTTGGCTTCATCCAACGCCGCGCGAGCCTGGGCGATCTGCACATCCAGCATTTGCGGATTGTCGCGCAGGCGGACCGCGTCGGCCAGGGCCTGATTGGCCGCGGCCAAAGCCACTTCGGCCTGCTTCACCTGCGCTTCGGCCAGGGCCACGTCCACCTCGCGCACCGCGTGCTGCAATTGCGCCAGTCGCGCTTCGGCCTCGTTCACCTCGGCTTCGGCCAAAGCCAGTTGCAGGCGCAGTTGCTCGTCATCGAGCCGCGCGACCACCTGGCCCGCGGCCACGGGGTCCCCCTCGTCCACCGCGACCTCGACCAGCCGCCCGGCGATTTCCGGAGCCACCTCCACAGAGGCCGCTTCGATGAACCCGGTTAAGCGCACGGGGCCGGTCTCCTTTTCACGCCAGGGCGCGGCGCAGGCCGTGAGGAGGAAAAGGAAAATGAGAATGGGGATTCGTCGTTTTAGAGGCATAAGTTGGCACTTTGCTTGCGTGTCGTGAAAAATTTAGTATTTTCTGATTTATTGTCGATAAATCGCTAAGTGCTGTGCAGTACCACTAATTATGTGTGATTGCATGCAATATTTATGCATTTTAGTTTTATCGCATATTTATAACTCTAATTGTCGCGAAACATGCGTGAAACATCGTGAAACATTGATTTTTGCCGTGAAACATTTTATTGTCTGTAATGTGTCTCTCGACGGACGATTTCATGGACATTGGGGATCGTCGCGGCCTTGTTCCGGCAATGATGAAAAGGGGCCGTTGCTAGACAAGCGCTCATCGTCCCATCGTCTCATCGTCCTATCGTCATCCTTTCATGGCTCAGCCATTTTGGCCTCAAATAGCCTCGGTTTAGTCTCGGACTTTAGCAATAAACACATCCTCCAGCGATGGCGGGATCATTCTAATCTCGAAACGACCCACATCCGCCCGCCTGAGCGTCTCCTCGATTTCCGGTCGGCGTTGGTTCAGGTCGGGGCAGGCCACGTGGATGCGATCGCCGTAGAGCGCGACCTCGCCCAGGTCCATCCGGCGCAAGGCTCGCAACGCCCGCTGCGGATGCTCGCACGTAATCTCGGCCACCTGTCCGGCCATGTAGGATCGCTTGATCTCACCCGGCGAACCGTCGGCGATGAGCTTGCCGTTGTTGATGAAAGCCAGGCGATGGCATTGCTCGGCCTCGTCCATGTAATGCGTGGTCACGAAGATGGTCGTGTTGGCCGCGGCCAGTTGGTAGAGCAAGCGCCAAAAATTGCGCCGACTAACGGGGTCCACGCCCGCGGTGGGTTCGTCCAGAAAGAGCAGTTCGGGCTGGTGGATGATGGCCGCGGCCAGGGCCAGACGCTGTTTCCAGCCCCCGGCCAGGCTGGCCGTGATCTGGTTTCGTTGCCGCTCCAGGCCGATGAGAGCCAGCACCTCGGCCCGACGCTGCTTCAGCGCCCGACCGGACAGGCCATAGGTGCGGCCATAGAAGCGCAGATTTTCATCCACGGTCAGGTCGGGGTAGAGGCTGAATTTCTGGCTCATGTAGCCCACGCGGCGGGCGATGGCCGAGGGATGCCGCGTCACGTCGATGTCGAGCACGCGCATCTCGCCCTCGGTGGCCGGCAACAATCCCAACAACATGCGGATGGTGGTGGTCTTGCCGGAGCCGTTGGGCCCGAGGAAGCCGAAAATCTCGCCGCGGCGCACCTCGAAGCTGATATGATCGACGGCTGTGAAATCGCCGAATTTTTTGGTCAGGTTGTGGACGGTGACGGCGGGAGGGGACATAGATGACGATGAACTCATTCGCTGCGCGCCTGTTCGATGATGTGGATGAAGGCTTCTTCGAGACGGGGTTCGTCGGGATAGATTCGGGTGAAGGGGACGCCCTCAGCCTGGAGGAACTGTTCGAGCTGGGGCTTTGTCCGGACCGCGTCCGCGACGAAGACATGCAGCCGGTCGCCATAGACCTGATGGCCGAGATAGTCCGGGAACCGGGGCAAGATGGCCTCGGCCTGCATGGGATCGGGCGCATACACGGCCAGCATTTCGCCCGGGACCAGGCGGCGCAGAGCCTCCGGCTCGCCCTGGCGGATGATCTTTCCGCGATGCATGAGTCCCACGCGCTGGCAACGCTCGGCTTCGTCCATGTAGGGCGTGGTCACGAGGATGGTCACCCCCTCGACATGAAGCTCGCTGAGGATGTCCCAAAACTCGCGGCGGCTGACCGGGTCCACGCCGTTGGTGGGTTCGTCGAGGAGCAGGACCTGGGGCTGGTGGATGAGCGCGCAGGCCAGCGCAAGCTTCTTCTTCATACCGCCCGAGAGCTTGGCCGCGGCCCGGGTCTGGAACTGTTCGAGTCGCGCGAAGCGCAACAGCCGCCCGATGCGCTCACGCCGGTCATGACCGGTCACGCCGAAGATGTCGGCGTAGAATTCCAGATTCTCGCGCACCGAAAGGTCGCCGTAGAGGCTGAAATGTTGGGGCATGTAGCCCACGAGATGGCGAATGCTTTCGGGCGACCGAGCCACGTCGAACCCGGCCACCTCCACCCGACCGGACGTGGGCCGCAGCACGCCCGCCAACATGCGCAGGGTCGTGGTCTTGCCCGCGCCGTCCGGCCCGATGAGACCGTAGATCTCGCCGGACGCGATATCGAGATCAACGCCCGCGACCGCGGTGACATGGTTGAATCGACGCACGAGCTGCTGGCAGTGGATGGTGGACATGAGGGGGGTGGATATTGGGTATTGGATACTGGATATTGGGTATTGGGTATTGAATACTGGATTTCTTGAAAAAAGCTATTCCACCGCTGAGTTCGCTGAGAGCACAGAGAAAAAGTGGGAGTTTTAAGAGAAAAACATGGCTCAATTCACTTCATTTTCCTCTCTGCGTCCTCCGCGTGCTCGGCAGTGAACCTTTTTTCAGTGAAGCTAATACTGGATACTACGTTACTGCTCTGTACGGGTGAAGGCTCGCCAGGCGAAGGCGTTGGCCGCGAGCGCGAACGCGGCGATGGCCAGCGCGTGGGGCGCGATCATGGCCAGGTCCGCGCCGCGCAGGGTGACCGCGCGCATGATGGTCATGAAATGCTGGAGCGCGGAGATTTCGGCCAGCCCTCGCATGATCAGCGGCATGTTCTCGATGGGCAACAAATAGCCGCTGATGGTGACCTCGAGAATGGCCACGAGAAAAACCAAAAGCACGGCCTGTTGTTGGGTCTGGGTGAGCACGGAGATGATGGTCCCCTGGGCGACGACCGCCACCACGAACAACGCGGCCAGCCCCAACAGCAAGCCCAAATCCCCGCGCATGGGCACATCGAACACGTAGGTTTGCACCGCCAGCAGGAGCAGGAAGTTGCCCACGCCCACCACGATCGCGGGCAGGGCCTTGCCCACGATCAGCTCGGTGCGTCGGATGGGCGTGATCATCAATTGCTCCAATGTGCCCAACTCTTTTTCGCGCACGAAACCGGTGGCCGCGACGACCAGGGCCACCTGGTAGGTGATGAACGCGACCATCGAGGGCAGGGAGAACCAGCGGTAATCGAAGGCCGGGTTGAAGAGCGCGGCCGTGAGCACGCGCACGCCGCCTGGGTCCACGTCCGCGGCCTGGTCGAGATGACGTTTCACCATCTCGTTGACCACGCCCTGAATGATAGGCCCGCCGTTCGCACCCACGATAATGTTCGTGCCGTCGATGATGGCCTGCACTTGGGCGGGACGCGGGGTCTGGCCCAGGAAATCGCGCTCGAACCCCGGCGGAATGACCACCCCCACCTTGACCTGACCCGAATCCAACAGCGCGTGCAGGGTCTCGCGATCCGCAGGGAAATAGAGCGCCTGCATCTCGTCGGTGGCGTCCAGCTTGGCGATGAGCTCGCGGCTGGCCGCGCTCTGATCGAGATCGAGCACCGCAAGGGGCAACTCGCGTATCCCGCGCGAGGTGTTCATGGTCAGGAAGACCAACTGCAATGTGGGCGCGATGATGAGAAAAAGCAGCAAAAACCTATCGCGGCGCAATTGCAGCAGTTCTTTCCAGGTGAGGTTGAGGATTTGGCGCATACTGGGTATTGGGGTATTGGATACTGGATATTGGATACTGGGTATTGGGGAGGTTGAGGTTGAGGTTGAGAGGGAGGCTTTCGTCCTATCGTCCCATCGTCCTATCGTCGGATGGGAGCGAGTAACCCGGCGGGAAGTGGCATAAAG